>JBEEMX010000474.1:0-3053 GCA_041192465.1 Pseudomonadota bacterium
CCGCAGATGCTGCTGGCCTCGCCGCTGCGGGCGCCGTCGCGCTCGGTGCTGCCGATGCCGCTGCAACTGTTCGGCGCGGTGCGGGTGAATTCGAAGGGCGTCGATCTGGCCGCCGAGTGCGAGCGGCTGCCGCTGCTGGCTTCACTCGCCGTGCCGATGCCTGCGGCACCGAACGATGCGAGCGTCGAGGGTGCAGCCGCAGCGATGGACGCGCTGCACGCCGCCCAGCGCGGCTGGAACGCGACACCGCTCGCCGAACGCTGCGCCGTGCTGCTGCGTGCTGGCGATGCGCTGGAGCGGCGCACGAGCGAGTTCGCCGGCCTGCTCGCCCAGGAAGGCGGCAAGACGCTGGGCGACGCCGTGGCCGAGGTCCGCGAGGCGGTCGATTTCTGCCGCTACTACGCCGAGCAAGCCGCCGCCCGGCTCGCACCGCAGACGCTGCCCGGCCCGACCGGCGAGCGCAACGAGCTGCGGCTGCACGGCCGCGGCGTCTTCGTCTGCATCAGCCCGTGGAACTTCCCGCTGGCAATCTTCGCGGGGCAGGTGGTCGCCGCGCTGGTCGCCGGCAACACGGTCGCCGCCAAGCCCGCCGAGCAGACGCCGCGTGTTGCGCAACGGTTCGTCGAACTGCTGTTTGAGGCCGGCCTGCCGCGCGCGGTGCTGGCGCTGGTCTGCGGCCCCGGCGAGACGGTGGGCGCGGCGCTGGTGGCGCATCGGCGTTGTGCGGGCGTGTGCTTCACCGGCTCGACGCAGGTGGCCAAGGCGATCAACCGCACGCTCGCGCAGAGCGACGGCCCGATCGTGCCGCTGATCGCCGAGACGGGCGGGCTGAACGCGATGCTGGTGGACTCCAGCGCGCTGCCGGAGCAGGTGGTGGACGCGGTGGTGCAGAGCGCGTTCCGGTCGGCCGGTCAGCGGTGTTCGGCGCTGCGGCTGCTGTGCGTGCATGAAAGCGTGGCGGACAAGGTGCTGGAGATGGTCGCGGGCGCGATGGCCGAGCTGGTCTGCGGCGATCCGGCGGACGCGGCGCAGAGCTGGGCGGTCGATGTCGGCCCGGTGATCGACGCCGAGGCGCACGCTGGCCTGAACCGCCACATCGCCCGGCTGGAACGCGAGGCCCGCCTGATCGCCCGCACACCGCTGCCCGAGCGACTGACCAGCACGCACATCGCGCCGGTCGCGTTCGAGCTGAAGTCGATCGGCGAGATGCGCGAAGAGCTGTTCGGGCCGGTGCTGCACGTCGTGCGCTGGCGCGGCGCGGTGGATGCGCTGGTGGACGAGGTGAACGCGCTGGGCTATGGGCTGACGCTAGGGGTCCACACGCGCATCGACGACCGGGCGATGCGGATCGCGGAGCGGGCGCGGGTCGGCAATGTCTATGTGAACCGCAACATGATCGGGGCGGTGGTGGGCGTGCAGCCGTTTGGCGGGGAAGGTTTGTCCGGAACGGGGCCGAAGGCGGGGGGGCCGCACTACCTGTATCGGTTCTGCGGGGAGCAGACGGTGACGGTCAACACGGCGGCGGCGGGGGGGAATGCGACGCTGCTGGCGGGCGGCCTCAACTGACCTCGTCGGCGTCCTGATCCTGGTACCAGTTCTCGGTTCGCAGCCCCGGCACCCGTTCGAACTCGCGCAGATTTCGCGTCACCAGCGTCAGCCCACGCGCCCGAGCCTGACCGGCGATGAGGATGTCGTAGGCACCGATCGGCGTGCCCTGTGCCGCCAGCCATGCGCGGATGTCGCCGGCGTGGCGTGCATCCTCCGTGTCCAGCGCCAGCACCTCGAAGCGCAGCGCATCCACCAGCGCCAGATTGCGCTCGCGCCGCTGGCTCTTGAAGGCGCCGAAGTACAGCTCGTGCATGACGATGGCGCTCACCACCACGTCCGCCGGCGCCTGGGCGTGGAGCCGGCGTGATACTGGGCCGCTCGGTGTATTGAGAACAGCAATGACCGCGTTGGTGTCGAGCAGGTAGCGCATCAGTCGTCCCACCGATCACTCGAACAGTTGATCCAGTGCCGGACGATCTTGCGCCGGGGGTGGTTCGCTGGCGGCCTGCACGAAGTCGGCATCCAGCGGACTGGCCAGCGCGTCCAGCCAGGCCCAGTCAGCAGTCATGGGTTCCAGGATCACGGCGTTGCCATGTCGGCGGATGCGCACCTCGCTGCCTTCGATGCGGAAGTCCTTGGGCAGCCGGACCGCCTGTGAGCGGCCAGACCAGAAGAGTTTGGCAGTGTCCATGGGGAAGCTCCAAAATGTCCTGCACCGAAATAGGTAGCAAAAAGATATACCAAGAACATCGGCGACGCAAGCAGTGCGTTCAGGTGCGTTCAGCCGAAGCAGCTCGGTAAACTGGTTCCATGACACACCCCACGCCCCCCACCCACCCCACCCTCGCCTTCATCGGCGGCGGCAACATGGCCACCGCCATTCTCGGCGGCCTGATCCGCAGCGGCACCCCCGGCGCGAACCTGATCGTGCTCGACCCCAACGCCGACCAGCGCGCGCGCCTGGAGCGCGACTTCGGCGTGCGCACGATCGCCGCTGCCGACGCGACCCTGGCAGAAGCCGCCGTCGTCATCTGGGCCGTCAAGCCACAGAGCTTCAGCGAAGCCGCCGCACCCTGCTCCGCCCACGTCGGCGGCGCGCTGCACCTGTCGGTCATGGCCGGCATCCGCAGCGACGCCATCGCCCGCGCCACCGGCTCCGACCGCGTGGTCCGCTCCATGCCCAACACCCCCGCGCTGATCGGCCAGGGCATCTCCGGCCTCTACGCCCGCCCCGCCGTCACCGCCACCGAGCGCGCCCAGGTCGAGACGCTGCTCGCCCCGACCGGTGACGTAGTGTGGGTCGAGCGCGAGGTGGATCTGGACGCCGTGACCGCGCTGTCCGGCTCCGGCCCGGCTTACGTGTTCTATTTCATCGAGGCGATGGTGGCCGCCGCCGAGCGCATGGGCCTCAGCGCCGAGCAAGGCAAGCAGCTCGCCCTCGCCACCTTCAGCGGCGCCACCGAACTTGCCCGCCGCTCCGACGAAACACCCGCCACGCTGCGCGA
>JBEEMX010000475.1:0-3053 GCA_041192465.1 Pseudomonadota bacterium
TACATCACCGCCACGCGGTCGCAAGTCTCGGCGATCACGCCCATGTCGTGCGTGATGAGCATCACCGCTGCGCCGCGCTCCCGGCAGACGCGCTTCAGCAACGCGATGATCTGCGCCTGGATCGACACGTCGAGCGCCGTCGTCGGCTCGTCCGCGATGATCAGCCGTGGCTCGGCGGCCAGCGCCAGCGCGATCACCACCCGCTGACGCATCCCGCCGGAGAACTGGTGTGGATAGTGCTCCAGCCGCTGCTCGGGCGCCGGGATGCCGGTATCGGCCAGCAGTTGCACAGCACGCGCCCGCGCCGCCTGCCGGTCGAAACCGAGGTGCGCCTGGATGGTTTCGACGAGTTGCTGCCCGACCGTGAACAGCGGGTTCAGCGAGGTCAGCGGGTCTTGAAAGACCATGCCGATCTGCCGACCACGCACCTTGCGCATCGCGTCGGGCGGCAGGTTGTCGATGCGGCGGCCATCAAGCCGGATCTCTCCCGCGGCGATGCGGCCGGGCGGGTCGAGCAGGCCGATGATGGCTGCGCCGGTCAGCGACTTGCCCGCACCGGACTCGCCGACCACGCCGAGGATCTCGCCCGCCGCGAGGCTGAACGACACGTCGTCCAAGGCCCGCAGCGCGCCGTGGCGGTGGGCAAATTCCACCCGCAGGTGCTCGACTTCAAGCAGAGGTTTCACCAGAGCAGTCACCGCAGCCGGGGGTTGAGAACATCGCGCAGCCAGTCGCCCAGCAGGTTCACGCTCAGCGCGATCAGCACCAGCATCGCGCCCGGAAACACCGTGATCCACCACTCGCCGGAGAAGAGGAAATCGTTGCCGGTGCGGATCAGCGTGCCCAGGCTCGGCGAGGTCGGCGGCACGCCCACGCCGAGAAAGGACAGCGTCGCCTCGGTGATGATCGCCGTCGCCACCTGCACGGTGGCCAGCACCAGCACCGGCCCGAGCACGTTAGGCAGCACATGCCGCCGCATGATCCGCAGCGGTGCGACCCCGATCACCCGCGCCGCCTGCACATAGTCCTTCTGCCGCTCCACCAGCGTCGAGCCGCGCACCGTGCGGGCGTATTGCACCCAGCCGGTCAGCGAGATCGCCAGCACCAGCACCGAAAACGCCAGCAGGTCATGCGCGTTCGGCCACAGCGCCTTGCCCACGCCGTCGATCAGCAGCGCCACCAGGATCGACGGGAACGACAGCATCACGTCGCAGATGCGCATGATCAGCGCATCCGTGCGCCCGCCGACAAAGCCCGCCAGCAGTCCCAGCCCAACCCCGACCACCATCGACAGCAGCACCGACGCCATCCCGACCAGCAGCGAGATGCGGGCGCCATACATCACCGCGGAGAGGATGTCGCGGCCCTGGTCGTCCGTGCCGAGCGGGTACAGCGGCTGCCCTTCGGCCGACCATGCGGGTGGCAGGCGGGAGGACATCAGGTCCAGACTGGCGAGGTCGAAGGGGTTGTGCGGCGCAATCCAGGGCGCCCCGAACGCCGCGATCAAGCAGCCCGCGAACACGACCGCCGCCCCCATCGCCGCAGGAGAACCCGTGAAGCTGTGCCAGACCTCGCTGTCGCGCCAGCCCTCGCGGCGTGCCGTCGCCACCGTCATGGTTTCACGGTCACCCACTTGAAGAACATCATGTTGTCGGCGAGCTGCGTCAGTGCCACCGACTTCTTCATGCCCCAAGCGAGGGCCTGCTGGTGCAGCGGCAGGTGACCGACATCATCGGTGTGCAACTTGAAGGCTTCAGCGATCATTGCGTCGCGTTTGACCTGATCGGTCTCGCTCTGGATCTTGAGCGTCAGCTCGTCCACCTTCGGGTTGCTGTAGCTGCCAAGGTTGAACTGGCCTTGGCCCTTGTCGTTGGGCGTTGCCATCAGCGAGGTCAGCGGGTTGTGGGCATCGTAGGTGCCCGGCGTCCAGCCCAGCAGGTAGAAGCTGGTGTTGCGGCTGAGGATCTTCTGGAAGTAGGTGGCCTTGCTCTCGGCCTGCAGGTTGATCTTCACCCCCACCTTGGCGAGGCTCGACGCCACCGCCTGGCAGATCTCGCCGTCGTTCACGTAGCGGTCGTTGGGGCAGTTCATCGTCAGTTCGAAACCCGATGGATAACCCGCCTCGGCCAGCAGCTTCTTGGACGCCTCGGGATCGAAGGGCAGGCGCTTGTTCATCTCCGGCATGAAACCCTTGATGCCCGGTCCGACCATCAGCGCCGTCGGCGTGGCAGCCCCGCGCATCACGCGGCTGCGGATCGCCTCGATGTCGATCGCCTGGTAGAAGGCCCTGCGCACGCGCACGTCCTTGAACGGGTTCTTGCCCTTCACGCTGGAGAAGAGCAGCTCGTCGCGCTTCTGGTCCATGCCGAGGAAGATCGTGCGCAACTCGGGGCCTTGCAGCACGGTGAGCGCCGGATTGCCGTTCAGCCGCGCCACGTCCTGCAGCGGAACGGGCTCCATCACGTCGATCTCACCCGACATCAGTGCCGCGACACGGGTGGCGTCGTTGCCGATCGGGGTGAAAACGACCTCCTCGACATTGCCCTCGACCCGGTCCCAATACTGGAAGTTGCGCGCCAGCACCGTGCGCGCGCCGGGCTGGCGTTCCTTGACACGGAACGGGCCGGTGCCATTGGCCTTGAACGACGCCAGATTCTCGATCCCCTTGCGGCGATCGACCGGGAGCGTGGCCTTGTTCGTCTCGCACCAGGCGCGGTTCATCATGTAGACCAGCGTCAGCACGTCCGGCAGGATCGGGAACGGTGTCACCGTTTCGATCTCCACCACCAGGTCGCTGACCTTGCGCACCTCCTTGATGCTGGAGGTGTAGCTCTTCATGTCCGAGCCTTCGCCCGCCACCCGCTTGAAGCTGAACACCACGTCATCGGCCGTGAACGGCGCGCCGTCGTGGAATTTCACGCCCGGCCGCAGTTCGAAGCGCCACACCGTCGGCGCCGTCTGTTTCCACGATTTGGCCAGCCCCGGAACAAGGCCAAGCGATTTGTCGCGGGCGATCAGCGGCTCGTAGACATTGCCGGTGAAGCTGAGTTGCA
>JBEEMX010000476.1:0-3045 GCA_041192465.1 Pseudomonadota bacterium
CTTGTGCCCCGGCGGCACCAGCCCGGAGACGGTCACGCCCTCGTCGGCCAGCACGGTGCCGCCCAGCAGTTGCGCACGGGCGATGACGACGTTGTCGCCGGGATGGATGCGGATGACGGGGCCGGCGCTCATGGGATGGTCCTCGAAGGGTTCAGGCGTCGATCAACGCTGGGTTCCAGGCGTGGACCGTCTGCTGCTGCTCGCCCAGCTTGTCGATGCCCAGGCGCATCACGTCGCCCGCTTTCAGGAACACCGGGCTTGGCTTCTGGCCCATGCCGACGCCGGGCGGCGTGCCGGTGGTGATCACGTCGCCGGGGTTGAGCGTCATGAAGCGGCTCAGGTAGCTGACGATCTGCGCGACGTTGAAGATCATCGTGGCGGTGTTGCCGGTCTGCATGCGCTGGCCGTTCACGTCGAGCCACATGCCCAGGTTCTGCACGTCGCCCACCTCGTCGGCCGTCACCAGCCACGGCCCGATCGGCCCGAAGGTGTCGCAGCCCTTGCCCTTGTCCCAGGTGCCGCCGCGCTCCAGTTGGTACTCGCGCTCGGACACGTCGTTGATCAGGCAGTAGCCGGCGACGTGCGAGAGCGCATCGTCTTCGGACACGTAACGCGCCTTCGTACCGATGACCACGCCGAGTTCGACTTCCCAGTCCGATTTCAACGAGCCTTGCGGCAGCACGACATCGTGGTTGCAGCCGACTGCGCATTCCAACGTCTTGGTGAAGACGATCGGCTCCTTCGGGATCGGCATGTTCGACTCGGCGGCGTGGTCGGCGTAATTCAGGCCGATGGCGATGAACTTGGTCATGCCGGTCCACGGCACCTGCAGCTCGCCCTGCTCGACCACCGGCAGCGTGGACACGTCCAGCGCCTTCAGGCCAGCGAGCGCGGCGGGCGACAGCGCCGACGCGGTGATGTCGGACAGCACGCCGGAGAGGTCGCGCACGCGGCCTTCGCTGTCGAGCAGGCCGGGTTTCGGGTTGGCGCGGGGGCCGTGGCGCAGCAGTTTCATGGGAGTCCTTTCGGGTTCGGTATTCGGGTGTGTGGATCAGTTCGACCAGCCGCCGTCGATGACCTGCGTGGTCCCGGTGGTGAACGACGATTCGTCGCTCGCCAGGTACACGGCCAGCGCAGCGATCTCGTCCACCCGGCCCAGGCGGCCCATCGGCTGGCGCGCGATGTAGGACGCTTCGACCTGCTCCAGCGTCATACCGGAGTTGGACGCCTGCGCGTCGATGCGGTCGCGCAGCGAGGGCGATTCGACCGTGCCCGGGCAGATCGCGTTGCAGCGCACGCCCTTGGTGATGAAGTCCGCCGCCACCGCCTTGGTCAAGCCGATCACCGCCGCCTTGGTCGTGCCATAGACGAAGCGGTTCGGCGCGCCCTTGAGGCTGCCGGCGACCGAGGCGACGTTGATGATCGAGCCGCCGCCCTTGGCGAGCATCCCCGGCGCGAAAGCGCGGATCGTGCGGAACATCGAGCGCACGTTGAGGTTCATCGCGAAGTCCCACTCGGCCTCGGTGCAGTCGAGCACGGTGCCGGCGTGGACAAAACCGGCGCCGTTGAACAGCACATCGACCGGGCCGTGCGCCGCAGCGGCAGCGTCGATCGCGGCCGGGTCGGTCACGTCGAGCACCTGCGTCGTGCAGCCACATTCGGCGGCCAGGGCGTCGAGCGCCGCGGCGTTCACGTCGGTGGCGATGACGCGGGCGCCTTCGCGGACGAAGGCCAGCGCGGTGGCGCGGCCGATGCCCTGGCCGGCGGCGGTGATGAAGGCGGTCTTGCCGCGGAGTCGGTCGGTCATGGGGTGTTTCTCCGGGAGTTCAGTGGTTGTCCTTGGGCACCGCGCTGCCGCGCTTGCCTCGGAGGAAATCGAGGTCCGCGCCTTCGTCGGCCTGCAGCACATGGTCGATGTAGAGCTTCCAGTAGCCGCTGTCCATCGGCGGCACGGGCGGCGTCCACGCGGCGCGGCGGCGGGCGAGTTCGTCGTCGTCCACATGCAGGTGCAGCGAGCGCCCGGCCACGTCCAGCGTGATCAGGTCGCCGTTCTGCACGAGGGCCAGCGTGCCGCCCGCCGCCGCTTCGGGCGCGGTGTGCAGCACGACGGTGCCGTAGGCGGTGCCGCTCATGCGGGCGTCGCTGATGCGCACCATGTCGGTGATGCCCTTGCGCAGCACCTTCGGCGGCAGCGGCATGTTGCCCACCTCGGCCATGCCGGGGTAGCCCTTCGGGCCGCAGTTCTTCAGCACGAGGATGCAGGTCTCGTCCACGTCGAGCGCCTCGTCGTCGATGCGGGCGTGGAAGTCGGTCGAGTCCTCGAAGACCACGGCGCGGCCGGTGTGCTGCATCAGCGCCGGGGTCGCCGCGCTCGGCTTGATCACCGCGCCGCGTGGCGCGAGGTTGCCGCGCAGCACCGCGATGCCGGCGTTGGCCTTGAACGGCGCATCAAACGTCTTGATCACGCGCGGGTCGAAGTTCTCCGCGTCGGCGATGTTCTCGCCGACCGTGCAGCCGTTGGCGGTGACGATCTCCGTGTGCAGCAGGTGCGCGATTTCCTTCATCACCACCGGCAGGCCGCCCGCGTAGCAGAAGTCTTCCATCAGGTGCTGGCCCGACGGCTGCAGGTTCAGCAGGCACGGCAGCTCGCTCGCAAGCCGGTCGAAGTCGTCGATCGACAGCGGCACGCCGAGTCGCCCGGCGATGGCGATCAGGTGAATCACCGCGTTGGTGCTGCCGCCGATGGCCGCGAGCGTGCGGATCGCGTTCTCGAACGCCTCGCGGGTGAGGATGCTGGAGAGCTTCTGGTCGTCATGCACCATTTGCACGATGCGCCGCCCGGCCTGCCGCGCCAGCACGTTGCGCCGCCCGTCCACCGCCGGATACGCCGCGTTGCCCGGCAGCCCGACGCCGAGCGCCTCGACCATCGACGCCATCGTGCTGGCGGTGCCCATCGTCATGCAGTGGCCGTGGCTGCGGTGCATGCAGCTCTCGGCCTCGAAGAAGTCCTGCAGCTTGAGCGTGCCGGCGCGGACCTGCTCGCTC
>JBEEMX010000477.1:0-3035 GCA_041192465.1 Pseudomonadota bacterium
CGCCGCGCCAGCCTCCTTCAAGGCGAGCGCCGCTGCAAGGTTGCCGGGCACCCAGTCGTAACCGAACGCCGTCAGCAGCGGCGTGCGTGAAGCCACTGCGGCATCATGATGTTCTTCGAAGATTCTTCGAATGAAGGAGGGTTCACCGGTCGAGTCGATGTACGTAGCCCTGGCGGCGATGGCGGCCTGCACTGCGGGCTCACCAAAACGGGAGAAAGGCCCGACGGTGGAGATCAGCACGTCACCACGCTCGACCAGCGCGCGCACGGTCTCCGGCTTCGAGACGTCGGCAAGCTGCGTCGGCAAATCGCCGAGCTGTGCGGCCAGTGCCATCACCCGTTCGGCCGAACGAGCAGCGAGCAAGGGTCGAGCGCCCCGTGCAACGAGCGCACGCGCCACCAGTTCACCGGTGTAACCGGTGGCCCCAAACACAACGATCTTGCGAGTCATTCCCAGAATCTCCCCATGGCTGGCTTCGGTGAGGCTGGCGGTGTGGTGCGTCAATCTGGATGAGAGGCGCGCGACAATCTGGATGAGAACAGTGTCGCGGCGCGACCATCATGCCCGACAGTTGATTGTCGCGGGGCGGCTCTATGCGACAGGCGGGTGCTCACCGGGTTGAGACCCGCCGACATTCTTGGGTGTCGCATAGCTGGCTGGCCGTCCTGCACCGACTTGCTTGCGTTCAATGGCGGTGCGCCGACGGTAGCTCTCCACGTTCATCTCGAAGATGGTGGAGTGGTGGACAAGCCGGTCCACAGCGGCCAGGGTCATGGCGGGATCCTGGAAGACTTTTCCCCATTCACCGAACGGCTGATTGGCCGTGATGATCATCGAGCGCCGCTCGTAGCGCGTGCTGATCAGCTCGAACAGGGCGGACGATTCCGCCTGGTCCTTGCTGACGTAGGCCAGGTCGTCCAGGATCAGCACGTCGAAGCGGTCGAGTCTGGTCAGGGCCGCCTCCAATGCCAGTTCCCGGCGGGCCACCTGCAGACGCTGCACGAGATCCGAGGTCCGCGCGAACAGCACGCGCCAGCCCTTCTCCAGCAGCGCCAGGCCGATGGCTGAGGACAGGTGCGACTTGCCACCGCCCGGTGGTCCCAACAGGAGGATGTTGGAGCCATTGCGCAGCCATTCGTCGCCAGCGCAAAGCGCCATCACCTGGGCCTTGGAGACCATGGGCACGGTGTTGAAGTCGAAGTTGTCCAGCGTCTTGCCTGGCAGCAGCTTGGCCTCGGCCAGGTGCCGCTCGATGCGCCGCCGGTCGCGCTCGGCCAACTCGTTCTCGGCGATCACCGTGAGCAGCCGGGCGGCAGGCCAACCCTCCTTGTCCGACTGTTCGGCGAAGCTGGCCCAGAGCTGCTTGGTGGCCGGCAGGCGCAACTCCGACAGCAGCAGTGTCAGCCGCGCGGCATCGAAGGTCTCGTTCATGCCGACACCTCCATCAGGACGTCGTAGGAACTCAGCGGTGCAAGTTGCACCGAGACGTCCGGCAAGCGGGCCGGATCCGGCGCGAAGCGGGCCAGCAAGGCCAGGATGTCGGGCAGGCGCCGATGCGCCAGATCATCGGTCAGCACAGCCGCCAACTGCGCCTCGCAGGAGCGGTCGTGCGCCAGGCTCAGCAGCGCCACCATCAGCTTGCAGGCCGCTCGCTCGGGCAACTCCTCGCACAGGAACTCGAACGTTCGGCGGTAGGCCTGCCGGGGGAAGAGCTGGTCGCGGTAGACCAGGCTGAGCAGCGCCATGGGCTTGCGCCGCAGCGCATGGATGACGTGGTGGTAGTCGACGACATGGCCGTGCTTGCCGTTGGCACCACTGCGGCCGCGCTGCAGCGTCATCAGCAAGGTCGCGCCCAGCAGCAACTCCAGCCGGTCGTCATAGAGCCGAACGCGCACCCGATGCCCGATCAGCCGGGAGGGCACAGTGTAGAAGACCTTGCGCAGCGTGAAGCCGCCCGACGAGGTGATGCAGACGAAGGTCTCCTCGTAGTCGCAGGTGCGCGTCGGCGGCAAGGGCTGCAGCAGCGAGCGTTCGGCGTCGATGCGAGGGCCGTTGCGGGTGTTCTTGCGGCTGACGATCTCGTCGATGAATCGGCGGTAGGTGGCCAGGTCGGCGAAGTCCACGGCACCGCGCAGCAGCAGCGCGTCGCGCACCGCGTGCTTCAAGTGCCCGTGCGAACTCTCGATGGCGCCGTTCTCGTGGGCCACGCCGCGGTTGTTGCGGGTGGGCTCCATCTGGTAGTGCGCGCACAGGGCGTCGTAACGCGAGGTCAGGTCCTCGCGCGCATCGGCGTCGAGATTGCGGTACGCCGCCGACAGGCTGTCGCTGCGGTGCTCGCGCGGCGCACCACCCAGCGCCCACAGCGCGTTCTGCAGGCCTTCGGCCAGCGCGACGTAGCTCTCGCCGCCCAGGATGACGTGGGCGTGCTCGAAGCCCGAGCACACCAGGCGGAAGTGGTACAGCCGGTGGTCCAGCGGCAAGCCGGCCACGCTGACGGCCAGGTCGCCCATCTCGGTGAAGTCGGACTGCCCCATGCGACCGGCCTCATGCACCTGGCGGAACATCACGTCGCGTTCCTCGCCATGCAAGGCACGCCAGGCGCGGATTCGACGCTCAAGGGTGCGGCGAACCCCGGCAAGGAGTTCGGGATGGCGCCGCCGCAACTCGTCGAAGATCGCTATCGGCCGGATGCCGGGGGCGGCCTGCAGCAGCGGGACCACTTCGCTCTCGAAGATCTCGACCAGCGGATCGGCGCGCCGTCGCTCGCGCCGGGGCTTCTTGTCGGAAGGCAATCGTGGATCGTGCTCGAAGCGGTAGGCCGTGGCCACGCTGATACCTGCCTGGGCAGCCGCTACCGGTAGCGTCTTGGAGAGCCTGAGCTTCATGAACAACCTCATCTGGTGATCGTGGATGTGACTTCCCGGCACGAAGGTCCTCGCAAGGTCGAGAAACCTCTTCATACCGGACTCACCGCGATCACCGACGAAGCGCCCCGCGGGCAGATCCTCGCCAGCGGGGTGGGAGCCTGTCGGGCT
>JBEEMX010000478.1:0-3029 GCA_041192465.1 Pseudomonadota bacterium
GCGTAGCGGATGTCCACGGCCGACAGCTTGGTGATGCCCTCGACGTGCGCCTTGTCGAACTGCACCGGCACGCCGAACGCGATCGCGCTCATCAGCGTGGCCTTGTGCGCGGCGTCCACGCCCTCGATGTCGAAGGTCGGATCAGCCTCGGCATAACCCAGCCGCTGCGCCTCTTTCAGCACCACGTCGAAGTCCAGGCCCTTGTCGCGCATCTCGGACAGGATGAAATTCGTCGTGCCGTTGATGATCCCGGCGATCCACTGGATGCGGTTGGCGGTCAGGCCCTCGCGCAGCGCCTTGATGATCGGGATGCCGCCCGCGACCGCCGCCTCGAACGCGACGATCACGCCCTTTTCGCGCGCTGCCGCGAAGATCTCGGTGCCATGCACGGCCAGCAGCGCCTTGTTCGCCGTGACCACATGCTTGCCCGCCGCGATGGCTTCGAGCACCAGCGCCCGGGCGATCCCATAGCCACCGATCAGCTCGATGACGATGTCGATCTCGGGATTGGCGATCACCTGGCGCGCATCGGCCACGACGGCCACACCGTCACCGACGATCTCGCGGGCGCGCTCGACGTTCAGGTCCGCCACCATCGTGATCTCGATGCCGCGGCCCGCACGGCGGCGGATCTCTTCCTGGTTGCGCTGCAGCACGTTGAACGTGCCGCTGCCGACGGTACCGATGCCCAGCAGGCCGACTTGGATGGGTTTCATGGCGATTGATCTACGGTCAAAAAACAGGTCAGAAAACTGATGACAAAGCAGCGGCGGATGGACCGCTTCAGGTGCCATGCCGGCGGCGGTAGCCGTCGAGGAAGCGGGCAATGCGACCGACCGCGTCGGACAGGTCGTCCGAGTTGGGCAGGAAGACGAGGCGGAAATGGTCCGGCGTGGCCCAGTTGAAACCGGTGCCCTGCACGATCAGGACCTTCTCCTCGGCCAGCAACTCGTAGGCGAACTGCTGGTCGTCAGCGATCGGGTACATCGTCGGATCAAGCTTGGGAAACATGTACAGCGCCGCCTTGGGCTTGACGCAGGTCACACCCGGAATCTCGGTGAGCAGCTTGTGCGCCAGATCGCGCTGGCGGCACAGGCGGCCACCGGGCTGCACCAGATCCTTGATGCTCTGGTAGCCACCGAGCGCGGTCTGGATCGCGAGCTGCCCCGGCGTGTTCGCGCACAGGCGCATCGAGGCGAGCATGTTCAGCCCCTCGATGTAGTCGCGGGCATGGCGCTTGTCGCCCGACACCACCATCCAGCCGGCGCGGTAGCCGCAGGCGCGGTAGTTCTTGCTCAGGCCGTTGAAGGTCAGGATCAGCACATCGTCGGCCAATGCCGCGATGCTGGTGTGGGTGTGTCCGTCGTAAAGCGTCTTGTCGTAGATCTCATCGGCGAAGATGATGAGCTGGTGCTCGCGCGCCACCTGCACGATCTCGCGCAGCACGTCATCCGGGTAAAGCGCCCCCGTCGGGTTGTTCGGGTTGATGACGACGATGGCCTTGGTGCGCGGCGTGATCCTGGCGCGGATGTCGGCGATGTCGGGCATCCACTCGGATTGCTCGTCACAGACGTAATGCACCGGCTTGCCCCCCGACAGCGCGACGACCGCCGTGTAGAGCGGGTAGTCCGGCGACGGGATCAGCACCTCGTCGCCGTCGTCGAGCAGCGCGTTCATGCTCATGGCGATCAGTTCGGAGGCGCCGTTGCCGAGGTACACGTCATCGACGGTGACGCCCTTGACACCCTTTTCCTGCGTGTAGTGAACGACCGACTTGCGCGGCGCGAACAGGCCCTTCGAGTCCGTGTAGCCGGCCGAATGCGGCATGTTGCGGATCATGTCCTGCACGATCTCGTCGGGCGGCTCCAGCCCGAACACCGCAAGGTTGCCGATGTTGAGCTTGATGATCTTGTGGCCCTCCTCTTCCATCTGGCGGGCCTTCTCCAGCACCGGGCCACGGATGTCGTAGCACACGTTGGCGAGCTTGCTGGACTTGGCGACGGTCTTGAGCACGAGGAAGTTCCGTTTCGAAAGGCAGTGGGAAAGGGCTGAAAAAGACGGCAAAGGATAGAGATTATGAAGCAGCGGCCCCGATCAAACGGGGCCGAGTAGTTTTGCGAGCGTTCATCAAAGGATCGAAAATAGTTCGATCGATTTTTCTTAGTGAGTGGCTCAGAACCAACGCTTAAGCGCAAAAATCAAAGCGCCAGCGGCTACCAGGACAAGCACCAGGATACCGAGGAAGAGCGCAGCCCAGGCCACAGGCGGATCAATCGCCGGCCGGTAGAGCGGCCGAAAGGGGCGAGGTGGAGCCTCTTCGAACACTTCCTGTTCAGTGAACATCCTGCTGCGCGGCGCATCAGATGCAGGCGGTGAGCCCTTGGCAGAGAACCGCGAGGGCTTGGGCTTTCCACCCAGGCCCATGCGCTTCATCTGTGCGTCAACGTACCAATCTCGATCCCACAGGCCCATATCTTGGTACCTCCCCGGCGTTTACAAGTCGGGAAATCGTACCCCGATCGCAGCCGAGCGCCGAAGCAATGGCGCGTTGGGTCTGGCCCTGGTCGAGCATGTCGGCGATCCGCTCGCGGTCGATGCTCTTGGGGCGACCCATGAGAACGCCACGCTCTACCGCAGCCACCCGACCAGCCGCGCACCGCTCACGGATCATGCTGCGTTCGAACTCGGCGAAGCTGCCAAGAAGGTGGATGAACATGCGCCCGATTGGGGTGCTGGTGTCGAGCGGTTCGG
Source organism: Pseudomonadota bacterium (assembly GCA_041192465.1). GTDB lineage: Bacteria > Pseudomonadota > Gammaproteobacteria > Burkholderiales > Burkholderiaceae_C > Sphaerotilus. Next base: position 2,752 of record JBEEMX010000478.1, read on the forward strand.
TCAGGGACTGGATGGAAGCGCCGGCACGCTCGATCCTGGCCAAGAGCTGGAGCAGGTCCGAGAGACTGCGGGCGAGCCGGTCGAGCTTCCAGACGATGACGTGGTCACCGCGCCGGAGGTTGTAGAGCATCCGCACCAGTTCGGGCCGGTGCTTGGCCGCTGATCGGTGCTCGACCCAGACGCGGGAGACACCAGCGCGCCGCATGGCGTCAAGCTGAAGGTCTGGATTCTGTTCGACGCTGGAACATCTGACGTAGCCGTGTTGCATGAGCAAAGGG
>JBEEMX010000479.1:0-3018 GCA_041192465.1 Pseudomonadota bacterium
TGCACCCGCATCCCTGAGAATCGGGCGCCATGACTGACAAGTGGATCGTGCATGACTTCGACCAGGCGCCCGAGCGTTCTCCGCGCCCGCCGGGGCGTGGGCCACTGCAGGTCAAGCGCACGGACCGGGAGCGCAGGTCATTGCACGGCGCGCTACTGGTTTCCGTCCTGCTCCATGTGCTGCTGCTGAGCCAACTGGTCGGCGGTGACGGGCAGGGGCTTGCGGGTTTCGTGCTGCCTTGGCAGGAGCGGCGGATTGCGGTGCCCGATGTGCAGGTGGTGCTGGTCCCGCTGCCGGCCACGCCAATGGCCGTGCCTGCGGACCCAGCGAGCGCGGTGCCGGTGCAGCGGGCGTCGATCCGATCTTTGCCGGTCGATGTGCCAACCCCGAAGCCACCCGTGCCGCCCGTGCCGCGACCGCGCGACCGCGTGGTGGTCGACGTGCCTGCGCCCAAGCCCGCTGCACCGGTCGAGTCGGTGCGCACCACCGTGGCCGATGCGGCCCCAGTGAACGTGCCTCCTCGGGCCGATGTGCCCGATCGTGCGCCGCCACCGCCACCGCCACCGCCACCGCCGCTTTCACCCAGGCCGAGCCCGGAACCGACCGTCCTCACCGCGGAACCGGTTGAAATACCCACGCCGGTCGTGCCGGCTGCGCCCCTCGCGCCAGCCGCGCCCATCGCGGTCGCGCCGAGTGCGTCGAGCCCGGATCCCGCCGTGCTGGCTGCGCGAGAAGCCGTGCTGGAGGCACAGCGACAGGACGCCGCCCGCACCGAGCTTGCGCGGTTGGAGGCCGAACGCAGGGACACCGCGCGCCTGGCTGCCGCCGCCCAGCAGGAAGCCCAGCGGCAGGAAGCTGCACGTCAGGCAAGCGCCCGCGCCGACGCGGTGCGGCTGGAAGCGGAACGGCAAGAGGCGGCGCGACAGGCGGCCGCGCAATTGGCACAACAGGAAGCGCAGCGGCAGGAAGCTGCTCGGCAGGCAACAGCCCGTGCCGAGGCCACGCGGCTGGAGGCCGAACGCCAGGAGACTGCGCGGAAGGCCGTGGCACAGCAAGAAGCCGTGCGTATCCAGGCTGTTCAAGACGCGGCGGCGAAACGGGAGGCCGTGCTCCGGGCGATCGGGCGCCAGCTCGACGAGGAGAACGCCCGGCGTGACGCCGCCGCGAATGCTGCCCGCTCGCCCAACGCGCTCCCCCTGTCGTTGAGCACCGCCCGCCGAGTCAGGCTGTGGGGGCACACCAACCCCAACGGCGATCTCGTCGCGTACGCGCAGGCGTGGGCCTCGAAGATCCAGCTCAACACCTTGCCCGACAAGGTCCGCGAGGTGGCGAAGCGCCCGCACACGCCCGCCACGGTCACCGTGGCCGTCCGAAGCGATGGATCCGTGGAGTCGGTGACCTTCGAGGTCTCCAGCGGCGTGGCGGACATCGATGAAGCGATCCGCCGCATCATCGACACCCAGCGGCCCTACCCGGCGTTCCCGCCGGCGCTGGCCCGCGAGTTCGACGTGGTCGAGATCCGCCGGACCTGGTACTTCGATTCAGCCGTCCGGTTGCACTGACGGGGGATGGCGGCGGCGGGCGCGGCTCGCCGGTCATGCATCTTGCGCATAACCCCCACCCTTGCCGGCATGACACCGGCTTTCTTCGCCTTCTCCGCGGAAACCACGCATGCGCGCGGCCGTCCGCCGCAGTAATCTCCGCTCCCCTTTTGAAACCCCGGTGCAACCACCGGACCCCAGGAGCGTTCTGATGACCCAATCCTTGTCCCCCGCCGAACTGGCTTTGCGTGAAGCCGCGCTGGAATACCACCGCTCGCCGGTACGGGGCAAGATCGCCGTCACCCCGCTGAAGCCGCTGATGAACCAGCGTGACCTGTCGCTGGCGTATTCACCCGGGGTTGCCTATCCCTGCCTGGCGATCGAGAAAGACCCGTCGCTCGCCGCCGAGTACACCTCGCGCGCCAACCTCGTCGGCGTCATCACCAACGGCACCGCGGTGCTCGGCCTGGGCGACATCGGCCCGCTGGCGTCCAAGCCGGTGATGGAAGGCAAGGGCTGCCTGTTCAAGAAGTTCGCCGGCATCGACGTGTTCGACATCGAACTGGCCGAGCGCGACCCGGACAAGCTGGTCGAGATCATCGCCGCGCTGGAGCCGACGCTCGGCGGCATCAACCTCGAAGACATCAAGGCGCCCGAGTGCTTCTACATCGAGAAGAAGCTGCGCGAGCGCATGAAGATCCCCGTGTTCCACGACGACCAGCACGGCACCGCGATCATCTCCGGCGCCGCCCTGCTGAACGGCCTGGAGCTGGTCGGCAAGGCGATCGGCGACGTGCGGCTGGTGGTGTCAGGCGCGGGTGCGGCGGCGATTGCCTGCCTGGACCTGATGGTCGGGCTGGGCGTGAAGATCGAGAACATCTTCGTCTGCGATTCGAAGGGCGTCATCCGCGAAGGCCGTGGCGACAAGCTCGACGAGTCCAAGCAACGCTACTGCCAGAAGACCGACCTGAAGACGCTGGCCGAGGTGATCGTCGGCGCCGACGTGTTCCTGGGCTGCTCGGCCGCGGGCGTGATGACCGGCGAGATGGTCACCAGCATGGGCACGCAGCCGATCATCCTGGCGCTGGCCAACCCCGAGCCAGAGATCCGCCCCGAGATCGCCAAGGCGGCGCGCCCGGACTGCATCATCGCCACCGGCCGCTCGGACTACCCGAACCAGGTCAACAACGTCTTGTGCTTCCCCTACATCTTCCGCGGCGCGCTGGACTGCGGCGCCACCAAGATCACCGAGGCGATGAAGCTGGCGTGCGTGCGCGAGATCGCGGCGCTGGCGAAGGAAGAAACCAGCGACGAGGTGGCCGCCGCCTACGCCGGGCAGGAACTGCAGTTCGGCCCCGAGTACCTGATCCCGAAGCCCTTCGACGCCCGCCTGATCCTGCGCATCGCGCCGGCGGTGGCGGCCGCGGCCGCAGAGTCCGGTGTCGCCGAGCGCCCGATCACCGACCTGGTCGCCTAC
>JBEEMX010000480.1:0-3003 GCA_041192465.1 Pseudomonadota bacterium
CACGGCGGCCGCGGCCTCGGCCTGGATGTCCACCACCGCGACCCGTGCGCCATGCAGCGCCAGGACACGGGCGCATTCTTCACCCAGACCGGAGCCGGCGCCGGTGACGATGGCGACCTTGCCGTCGAGTTTGCCCTTGTTCATGCGGGTTCCTTCAATGGGTTCAATGGGTTGAGTGGAAGCGTGATCAGACGGGTCATTGCCCGGAAAACTGCGGCGCACGCTTCTCGCGGAAGGCGAGTGCCGCCTCCTGCACATCCTGCATCGGCGCGAGCAGCGCGAACAGGTCCAGCTCCAGATCGAGCCCGGCCTTCAGCTCCAACTGGGTGGCTGCGCGGGCTGCCTGCTTCACGAAGAGGGTGGCGGTCGGCGGCTTGGCGGCGATGCGGGCCGCCAGCGCGGTGACTTCTTCGCGCAGGCTGGCGGCGCTGGACGACACGCGTGTCACCAGGCCGATCTCCAGCGCCTGCGCAGCGGGAATGCGCTCATTGCTCAGCAGCAGATCCAGCGCCCGGCCAGGACCGACCACCCTGGGCAGGCGCTGCGTGCCACCGCCACCGGGGATCAGGCCGAGGCCGGTTTCAGGCAGCGCCATCACGGCATCCGGCGACGCAAAGCGGATGTCACACGCCAGGGCCAGTTCCATCCCACCGCCCATGCAGTACCCGTGAATGGCGGCAATGACGGGTTTTTCCACGCGGTCCAGGGTCTCGATCCAGCGCGCTTTCTGCATCCTGCGGCGCACCTGGACAGCGGTTTCCGGGCCACGCCGTTCCTTGATGTCGGCCCCCGCGCAGAAACCACGCGGTCCCTCCCCGGCAATGACGATCACCCGCACGGCCGGATCGGCCTCCAGTTCGGCCAGCGCCGCCGGCACCCCGCTGCGGATGGCGTCGTTGATCGCGTTGATCTGCTCCGGCCGGTTCATCAGCACCCAGCCGATGGCACCGTCCCGGACGACCTTCACCGCCGGAGGCACCGAGGCTTCCTTCAGCACTGGATTCACCATGGGCCGCTCCTGCGTTGTCTCTGTGTTGGTGTTGGTGTCCACGCCGGTCAATACGCTTCGAACTCGATCAGTTGTCCGCGGACCTGCTCGGGGTCGATGCGGATCAGCGGCTTGCCGCCGACCGCCTCGCTTTCGGCGATCCAGGTGAAGCGGGTGCCGCGGGCCTTCAGATCCTCGGCCTTCGCTTCCAGCCCGTTGACCGCGATGCGGATGTAGTACGGGCCCGGACCCCAACTGTTGACGTAAACCCCCGCCTCGCTGTTCCAGCGCGTGGCCTCGATCACGTCGAGTGCGGCGCTGTGCTGCAAGGTGAAGCCCATGCGGGCGCGGCGGTAGCCCTCGTGGTCGAGCTGTTCGACCGGGCTCTCGGGCTCCCAGTCGAGGTTGCGCGAACAGCAGCGCAGCGTGTGGTCCAGGTCGCGCACCAGGAAGCCCCGGGCCGTGACGCGGACCATCTCGCCCGGCTTCGGATCGCGGGGCTCCGGCGCCGGCACCGAGAACACGTCGGCCGGCATCTGCAGCGGCTCCATCGGCATCACCTCGATGCACAGGCCGCCGTCCACCGACGGGTCATAGCGCGGGTCTTCTGGCGTGGCCCCCATCCACATGCGGTCGAAGGGCATGTCGGGTGTGCGGCGTGCCATGCGGAAGCGCAGCCGGCGGCGCATCAGCTTCTCCATCAGCAAATCGAACTTTGCACCTTGCACGGCCAGCACGATCGAGTGCGTGATCATCGGCCGGTGCACGCCCTGGTACGCCTTCAGGCTCTCCAGGAAGTCGTGGAACATCGGGTCGCCGTGGTTGGGCAAGTCCAGGTGCCACTGCGGCTCCACCCGGGTCGGCGCCACCGCCAGCGATTTGTGGACCCGCAGGAAGTGGGCGACGTAAGGGTGGCCCTCGAAGGCCTGACGCCAGTTCGGGTGCTTGTGGATACCGAGCCGCTCGGCCAGCAGGTCCGCCATGCCGTCCGGGTCGGACAGCATCATGTCGGCGCTCATCAAAAGATCGAACATGGTCTCTCCAGGGAGGGAATGAAAATTCTCGAGTTCTTGAATTCTCTATTGTGATTTTTATTCTACATAGAGAAATTGAACAGAAAACAGGAGTTTGCACTTATCCGGACATCGTCTGCTCCAGCAGCACCTTCGCCCGGCGCGCGGCCACCTCCTGTGCCTGGCGATGCCGAACGTGGCCGAAGCCCCGGACTGACTGCGGCAGCCGAGCCAGCTCCAACGCGACCGACAGACGCGCCGGCGTGAGGTTGCGCACCTGGTCGCGCATCAAGGTCTCGAAGTCACGGACCGCCTTGCGTTCTGCCCGGCGTTCCTCCGTGTAGCCGAACAGGTCCAGCGGTGTGCCGCGCAGACCCTTGGCGCGCGCGAGCAGGCGGAACACCGGCACGATCCAGGCCCCGAACGCCTGCTTGACCGGCAGTCCTTGTGCATCCCGCCGTGCCAACAACGGCGGTGCGAGGTGAAAGCGCAAGCGCACATCGCCCTCGAACTGCTCGGCCACGCGGTCCAGAAATCCGGATGCGACATGCAGCCGCGCCACCTCGTACTCGTCCTTGTAGGCCATCAGCTTGAACAGGCTCACCGCCACCACGCGGGCCAGCCGGTCGGTGCCGGTGCGCGCCTGCTCGGCAGTGGCGATCTCCTGGACAAACGCCCGGTAGCGCGCAGCGTATGCGGCATTTTGGTAGGCAAGGAGACGCGGCATCCGGTCCGCGAGCACGGCCTCCAGCGAGGGCGTGCGGTCCGGCATCTGGACCACCTGCCCTTCGGGCTGCAACCCCGCTGCGGCCTGCACCGTGGCCAGATCCAGCGCCGCTTTTCGGCCCCAGGCGAACGCCGCCCGGTTCATCGGCACGGCCGCCCCGTTGAGTTCGATCGCCCGCAGCAAGGCGGCCTGCCCGAGCGGAATCCAGCCCTTTTGCCATGCATAGCCCAGCACGAACACGTTGGTCGCCACCGCATCCCCCATCAACGCCGTCG
>JBEEMX010000481.1:0-3001 GCA_041192465.1 Pseudomonadota bacterium
GGCACGATGTCGCTGGCTTGCGGATCGCTCGGCATGCGCGAGATCAGGTAGACGCTGCTCGGCAGGAAGCTCGCGTTGAACAGGCTTTCGAGCGCCGGCACGATCACCCCGACGTTGAACGCGATCAGCAGCCCCAGCGCCAGCCCCGCCAGCGTGCCCATCACCCCGGACGCTGCGCCCTGCACCATGAAGATCCCCATGACCGATCGTGGACTCGCCCCCAGCGTGCGCAGGATGGCGATGTCGGCCTGCTTGTCGGTCACGGTCATCACCAGTGTCGAGACGAGGTTGAACGCCGCCACCGCCACGATCAGCGTCAGGATGATGAACATCATGCGTTTCTCGATCTGCACCGCGTCGTACCAGGCGGCGTTGGTGCGGGTCCAGTCGCGCACGAGGAATTGCGGACCGAGCGAGGCGGTCAGTTCGGCCGAGACCTCGCGGGCACGCTGCTGGTCCTTCAGGCGCAACTGCACGCCCTGCGGCCCGCCGGTGCGGAACAGGCGGGCGGCGTCGTCGATGTGCATCAGCGCCAGCCCGTTGTCGTATTCGTAGTGCCCGGCGTTGAACACCCCGACCACCGTCATCTGCTTGAGCCGCGGCACGACACCGGCCGGCGTGGTCTGGCCGCTCGGCGTGACGAGGGTGACCGAATCGCCTTCGACCACGCCCATCGAGCGGGCCAGTTGCGCGCCCAGCACGACACCCCAGGCGCCCGGCTGCAGCTTGGTCAGCACGGTGTCCTTGAGCTGCGCGGCCAGCGGCGTGACCGTGGATTCCTCGGCCGGCGAGATGCCGCGGACCATCACGCCGTGCATGTCCTCGCCACGGGCGATCAGCGCCTGCGCGGAGACAAACGGCGCGGCGGCGGCGACCTGCGGGTTCTTCGACGCGGCCTCGGCCAGCGTCTGCCAGCGGTCGAGTCCGTTGCCCGTCGTGTCGAAGATCTCGACGTGGGCGATCACGCTGAGCATGCGGTCGCGGACCTCCTTCTGGAAGCCGTTCATCACGCTGAGCACGATGATCAGCGCCGCCACGCCGAGCGCGATGCCCAGCATGGAGACGCCGCTGATGAAGGAGATGAAGGCGTTGCGACGACCGGCGCGACCTGCGCGGGTGTAACGCCAACCGATGCGGACTTCGTAGGGCCAGTTCATGGGCCGGGATGCTACCCGAGCCCGGCAAAGAAGCGTTTCAATGCCGGTGGATGAGCTGCCAGTCGCCAGAATCGCTCAGTACAGCCGGCGACAGCGTCCCCTCCTGCCTGCCGACACCGCTCGCAAGGGCTGGCCCTGTACCAGGCTGCGTCAGCCGCTGGCCAAGCGCCACCATCGGCGCTTCGATCAGGTGGTACGCCACCACCGCGGCCACAGCCGTCAGGACGAGGTAGGCCAGCAACCCGCCCCCCATCGACTGCACCCCCCAGCGGTGGAACAGCAACCACAGCACCGGCACATGCAGCAGGTACAGCCCATAGGAGTAGCGGGCAATCCACCGCGTCAGTGCGTTCAAACGCGGGCGGTGGCTGTCCTCGAACCCAAGGATGCCGAGCATCAACACCGCGGCGAATACCCACCCCAGCGGCGCAGATGGTTTGTCCGCGTCCAGGTGCAGTGCCGCATAGCCCGCAAACAGCGTCACCACGAACACCGCCCAGCCCGCACTGCGCCAGCGCGGCCGCCACCCCCGCTGGCGCAGCGCAAAGCACAGAACACCACAGAGGAAACACGGCAGATAGGCCGCCATGTTCAACCGGCCACCGGTGAACTCCCCCAGCACCAGCGCACCCAGCACCGCAACCCCCAGCAGACCAACCAGCCACCGCGGCCCGTGCGCATGTCGAGCCAGCAGGTACAGCGCCGGCAACACCACGTACATCTGGACCTCGTAGGGCAGGCTCCACAGCGGCCCGAGCACGCTGCGCCCAGTCACCAGGTTCTGTACCAACCACTGGTTGGCCAGCACCACCTGCGGCGTCAGCGGCGGGTTGTCGCGCCAGGTCATGGCCGGCAGGTCCGCGGCGATCACCACGGTGATCACCAACAGCGCCAATGGGTAGATGCGCAGGATGCGCCGCAAGTAGAAGCGCAGCACCACTCCGCGCTGCAGCGGTCCGCTCCCGCCGAGCCGCTGCAGTGACTCCATCAACACCAGACTGGTGTGGACAAAGAAAGCGATCACCCCTGCCTGCCCGATGTGGGCGGTGATGGCCAGCAGCGCGACAGGCACGTCCAGGCCACAGTAGCGCCAGGTTGGCACCAGGTGATCCAGCATCACGGCCAGCACTGCCACGCTGCGCAGCAGATCGAGATTGGCTTGCGGGCCGTGGAAATCCTGTTGCATGACAGAAACTTTCTTGGTGTCTGGTTGGTGCGCGTGAAGTGAAAAAATGTTACGTCCCAATGTGATACCCAGCCACACGCGCCTGAGGGGGGTCAGATCAAGGCCAGTTGGCTGCCGCAAATTTTTCCCGCCCCCATTTGAGGGGGCGCCGGATAATCCGCCCGCCATGCCCGACCACGCCCCTGCCCAACTGCTGATTGCCCACGCCAGCGCCGCTTCGGCCGCCGGACTCGCTGCATTGAACGTCCTGCACCTGCCAAACCTGGACGCCTTGCTCGGCCGGCTCGCGCCGCAGACCGACGCGACACCACGGCCCGAGGACGACGAGTACACGCTCAGCGCCCCGCACGAACGCGTGCTGGCCGAGGCACAGGGCTGGCACGGTGCCGACGGCCGCTGGCCCTGGGCGGCGGCCAGTGCGGCCGATGACAGGCTGCGCGCCGAAGCAGACACCAGCGGCGACCCGTGGGGCCTGATCACGCCGGTCCACTGGCACGTCGGCAGCGACCAGATCGCGCTGGTCGATCCGGCCGCGCTCGCGCTGACTGAAGCGGAGTCGCGCACCTTGTTCGATCTGCTGAAACCGTCGTTCGACGCCGAGGGCTGGTCGCTGCAGTGGGGTGCGCCGCTGCGCTGGTATGTGCGCCACCCGGCGTTG
>JBEEMX010000482.1:0-2991 GCA_041192465.1 Pseudomonadota bacterium
CAGGGGAACGCCTGGGTCTGGCCGGCCGCGTCCGCCGACGATGGCGACGGGCGACGCTACGGCACGGCCGGGAACCTGCACCTCGGCAGCCTGCTGGCGCTGCCGCCCGATCTGGCGCTGGACACGCTCGGCCTGCAAGCCGGGCCGGAAACCGTGCTCGCCCATGCGCTGCAGGACTTCGGCGCCTGCCTCACCGACACGGTGCGCGAAGGTGGCCCGGTCGCTTTCCAGGGCGAGCCGGAGGTCCACGACAGCGCGGCCCGCATCCGCCCCGAGGCGCTGCGCACGCTGGTCGAGCGGCTGCAGGTGGTCGTCAACCACGCGCCGCGCAGTGTCGGCGGCGGCGGTCGGCGCCGGACACCGATGGCACCGGCCTTCAGCAGGGGATGACACGACACGGGGGAAGCGGTCTGGGTGAAAATCACGTTCCTGCACGGCCAACCTGTCCGGCCCCTTCCTCCCCAGAGAGTTCCCCCATGCCCGCCTACCGCTCCAAGACCTCCACCGCCGGCCGCAACATGGCCGGTGCCCGCGCCCTGTGGCGTGCCACCGGCATGAAGGACGGCGACTTCAGCAAGCCGATCATCGCCATCGCCAACTCCTTCACCCAGTTCGTGCCCGGCCACGTCCACCTGAAGGATCTCGGCCAACTGGTCGCCCGCGAGATCGAGGCGGTGGGCGGCGTCGCCAAGGAGTTCAACACCATCGCGGTCGATGATGGCATCGCCATGGGCCACGACGGGATGCTGTACTCGCTGCCCAGCCGCGACCTGATCGCCGATTCGGTCGAGTTCATGGTCAACGCCCACTGCGCCGACGCGCTGGTCTGCATCTCCAACTGCGACAAGATCACGCCGGGGATGCTGATGGCGGCAATGCGGCTGAACATCCCGGTGGTGTTCGTCAGCGGCGGCCCGATGGAAGCCGGCAAGACCAAGCTCGCCAACCCGACCACGCACGTCATGGAGTTCAAGAAGCTCGACCTCGTGGACGCGATGGTGATGGCCGCCGACCCGAACGTGTCGGACGAAGTCGTCGCGCAGGTGGAACGCTCGGCCTGCCCGACCTGCGGCTCCTGCTCGGGCATGTTCACGGCGAACTCGATGAACTGTCTGGCCGAGGCGCTGGGGCTGGCGCTGCCGGGCAATGGCACGGTGCTGGCCACGCACGCCGACCGCGAGCAGCTCTTCAAGCGCGCCGGCCGGATGGCGGTGGACCTGTGCAAGCGGTACTACGAGGACGAGGACGCCTCGGTGCTGCCGCGCTCGATGGGCTTCAAGGCGTTCGAGAACGCGATCACGCTCGACATCGCGATGGGCGGCTCGACCAACACCATCCTGCACCTCCTGGCCATCGCCAGCGAAGCCGAGATCGACTTCACGCTGGCCGACATCGACCGCCTCTCGCGCACCGTGCCGCAGCTCTGCAAGGTCGCGCCGAACACGCAGAAGTACCACATCGAGGATGTCCACCGTGCGGGCGGCATCATGGCCATCCTGGGTGAACTCGACCGCGCCGGCCGGCTGCACACCGATGTGCCGACCATCCACGCGCCGACGATGAAGGACGCGCTCGACAAGTGGGACATCGCCCGCAACCCGAGCGCCGAGGTGCAGCATTTCTACAAGGCGGGGCCTGCGGGCATTCCGACGCAGGTCGCGTTCAGCCAGGACACCCGCTGGCCGAGCCTGGACCTTGACCGCGCCGAGGGCTGCATCCGCTCGGGCGAACATGCGTTCTCGCAGGAGGGCGGTCTGGCGGTGCTGCACGGCAACATCGCGCTGGATGGCTGCGTGGTGAAGACGGCCGGCGTGGACGACAGCCTGATGGTGTTCGAGGGGTCGGCCTATGTCACCGAGTCGCAGGACGAGGCGGTGGCCGACATCCTGGCCGACAAGGTGAAGGCGGGCGACATCGTGGTGGTGCGCTACGAAGGGCCGAAGGGCGGGCCGGGGATGCAGGAGATGCTCTACCCGACCAGCTACATCAAGTCCAAGGGGCTGGGCAAGGCGTGTGCGCTGCTGACGGACGGGCGCTTCTCGGGCGGCACGTCGGGGCTGTCGATCGGCCATGTGTCGCCGGAAGCAGCGGCGGGTGGCGCGATCGGGCTGGTGCGCCAGGGGGACCGCATCCTGATCGACATCAAGAACCGCTCGATCAACGTGCTGCTGTCGGACGAGGAACTCGCCGTGCGCCGCGCCGAGCAAGATGCGAAGGGCTGGAAGCCGGTGCTGCCGCGTCCGCGCAAGGTGTCGGCGGCGCTGAAGGCGTATGCGCTGCTGGCGATGTCGGCGGACAAGGGGGCGGTGCGGGATCTGTCGAAGCTGGAGGGTTGATCCGATCGGACAGGTCTCCGGTGCAGCATGTATATTGATGATCAACATCTGCTACATGCCTGCCCGGAGACCCTGCCATGCCGCTGCAAATCGCCAACCCCGTCGTCGTCCACAAGGTGGAACGTCTGGCGCTCGTCACGGGCTTGAACAAGACCGCCGCCGTCGAGCGGGCCGTGGACCAACTGCTGCGTGACGTGGACAGCCGGCCTATCGCGGGCACCGCCGGGCCGCAGGATCGGTTCGCCGCACTGCTGGCCCAGATGGACCGCATCCCGGACCTGCCCCAGGCGGGTGAGGCACTGGGCTGGGACGATCTGGGGCTGCCGGCATGAGCCGCATGGTCATCGACACGTCGGCGCTGGTGGCGATTGCCTTTGCGGAGCCGGAGCGCGCCACATTCGTTCAGCTCATCCAGCAGGCGGAACGGGTGTTCATCAGCACGCCGACCGTGCTCGAAACCCGCATGGTGGTGCAGGGTCGGCGGGGGCAGCGGGCGGTCATCCTGATCGACGAAATCCTGCGGCTGCCGATGTTCGAGACCGTGGCCTCGGACGACACCGCCATCGCGACCGCCTACGCCGCCTTCGTCACCTACGGCAAGGGCAGCGGCCATTCCGCCGGGCTGAACTTCGGTGATGTGTTCAGCTACGCACTG
>JBEEMX010000483.1:0-2982 GCA_041192465.1 Pseudomonadota bacterium
TTGACGTGCGGGTTCAGGTCTGGGGGTTCGCTGCGGTGTGTGGTCTGGTCGCTGCGGGTGTCGGTGTGGCGGTCGTTCCCCGCTCGGTCACGGTGGGCGACACGGCCACGCTGGACGTTGACCCGCGGAAACGGCATGGCCGGGCTGCGCCACGCACTGATCATTTTTCACTCGGTGAAATCCTGTTCGAGAGGGCTACTGCTTCGCTCTCTCGGGAACACATCATTCACGCCAATCCCTCACCGCATCCCGGATCGAGGAAAAACAAACCGCGCAGGGACATCGAAGTGGGAACCGTGAGTCCCACCGACCGGCGCGATGGAGACACATGATGATCGACTTGAGCGGAAAAGTTGCGGCCGTCACCGGAGCCGCAGGCGGCATCGGCGCAGAGATTGCCCGCACATTGGCCAAGGCAGGTGCCCGGGTGGTCCTGGGTGACGTGCAGGCCGAGCAGGGCGAGCACGTCGCGCAGCAGATTCGCGAGGCCGGTGGTCAAGCCCTCTTCGTCGCGCACGACACGTCCGACGAAGCCCAGTGGATCGCGTTCCTCGACACCGCGCTGGACCGCTTCGGTGGCCTGGACATCCTGGTCAACAACGCCGGGATCGAGCAGACCTGCTTCCTCGAACACATCACCGTCGCCGACATCCAGAAGCTGCTCGCCGTGAACGTGACCGGCGTGCTCATCGGCCACAAGCACGCGGTGCGGGCGATGAAGCCGAACGGCCGCGCCGGCAAGGGCGGCAGCATCATCAACCTGTCGTCGGTGGCCGGCCTGATCGGCACGCCCGGTCTGGGCGTGTACTCCGCGTCCAAAGGGGCGGTGCGCTTGCTGACCAAGGCCGCCGCGGTTGAATTCGGTCGCCTTGGCTACGGCATTCGGGTGAACTCGATCCATCCGGGCCTCGTGGAAACCGAGATGGGCGAGAAGCTGCTCAACGACTTCGTGGGACTCGGCATGTTCAAGGACCGCGACGACGCCTACACGCAGATGAAGGCGGCGCATCCACTGGGCATCACCGGCCTGCCGAGCGACATCGCCAACCTGGCGTTGTTCCTCGCCTCTGATCTTTCGCGCTGGATGTCCGGCGCCGAACTCGTCGCCGACGGCGCGATGACGGTGAGCTGACCTTTCTTCACAACCACCAGGAGACAGACATGACTGCAATTGACAAAAGCATCCCGACAGCCAACGCTGCAGACAGCACCGAGGCACTCCCTTCGCGACGGACCATGCTCGGCGCGGGTGGTGCGGTCGGTTTGGCGCTGCTGAACCCCTCGTCCATCTTCGCCCAGGGGGCCGATGGCACCAACACGATCCGGGTCGGCTTCATCAGCCCGCGCACCGGCGCACTGGCCGGCTTCGGCGAGGCCGACGGCTACGTGCTCGAACTGGCGCGCAAGGCGTTGAAGGACGGCCTGACCGTGGGCGGCAAGAAGTACGCGGTCGAGATCCTGGACCGCGACACGCAGTCCGATCCGGCCCGCGCCAGCCAGTTGGCCAAGACGCTCATCAACGCCGACAAGGTCGATCTGATCCTGGTCACGTCGGCCCCCGAGACTGTCAACCCGGTCGCCGACGCTTGCGAGGGGGCGGGCGTGCCCTGCCTCTCGACCGTGACGCCTTGGGAAGCCTGGTACTTCGGCCGCGGCGCCAAGCCGGGCGAGCCTTCGCCGTTCAAGTGGACCTTCCACTTCTCGTTCGGCGTCGGCGAGTTCGTCAAGGCATACACCTCGCAGTGGGGCCAGTTGTCCACCAACAAGAAGGTGGCCGCGCTCTACCCCAACGACGCCGACGGCAACGCCATCCGCGCCAGCCTCGCGCCCGCGCTGCAGAAGGCCGGCTTCACCATCGTGGACGCCGGCCCCTACGAGACGGGCACCACCGATTTCTCGGCCCAGATCGCGAAGTTCAAGGCCGAGAAGTGCGACATCTTCAACACCTTCCCGATCCCGCCGGACTTCGCCACGTTCTGGCGCCAGGCGGCCCAGCAGGGCCTCGCGAAGAACTTCAAGATCGTCCAGGTGGCCAAGACCGGGCTGTTCCCGTCCACCGTCGAGGCCCTGGGACCGCTGGGCTTCAACCTCTCCAGCGCCTGCTACTGGCACAAGACCTTCCCCTACAAGTCGCCGTTGACGGGCGTGAGCAGCCTGCAGTTGGCCGAGGGCTACGAAAAGGCCGCGAACAAGCAGTGGAACCAGCAGCTCGGCGCGTCGATGTCGCTGCTGGACGCCGGCTTCGAAGCCTTGAAGGCCAGCACCAATCCGAAGGACAAGGCCAGCGTGGCCAAGGCCCTCGGCTCCTTGGTGACCACGACCACGGTGGGCAAGGTCGATTTCACCAAGGGACCGGTGCCGGGCGCCTGCGCCACGCCGCTGATCGGCACGCAGTGGGTCAAGGCGCCTGCGGGCTCGAAGTACAAGTTCGACTACGTCATCACCGAGAACGCCGGTGATGCCAACGTCCCGGTGGCCGCCAAGCTGCGCGCTTACGCCTGAACCCGCGCGGGATCTCGGAACCATGTCGTCAACGGATGCCTTGCTTTCTGCCCGAGGGCTGCGCAAGCAATATGGCGCGCTGGTCGTTCTGGACGGCGTGGATTTCGAGGTTCGGCGCGGCGATGCCATCGGCATCGTCGGGCCGAACGGCGCCGGCAAGACCACCTTGCTCAGTGTCTTGTCCGGCTCGCAGGCCGCCTCGGCTGGCACCGTCCAGTTCAAAGGCCAGGACATCGCGTCGCTGGACGCCGCCAGACGCTGCAGGATGGGCATCGTGCGCACCCACCAGGTGCCGCAGCCCTTCAGCGGCATGACGGTGTTCGAGAACGTCTTCACCGCGGCCACGCACGGGGGAGGATTCCGCCAGTCCGAAGCCTACGCGCGGTGCATCGAGGCGATCGAACTCTGCGGCATGACCAAGGTGGCCAACCGGCGCGCCGAGACGCTCGGGCTGCTGGACCGCAAGCGGCTGGAGCTGAC
>JBEEMX010000484.1:0-2971 GCA_041192465.1 Pseudomonadota bacterium
CTGCTGCTGCTGCAGATCGGCCCCCTCAGTCACCTGATGCACGAGACGCGAGGAGATGGCCTGCAATCGCGTGCGATCCTGGCCATGTTCCTGCTGCTGCTGTGGCCGTGCCTGTGGCCGACTGCGGTGTACCGCCCGCAGTTCAGCGCCAGCGCGCTGACCTTTGGGATGAGCAGCCGGCTGCTGGATCAGGCCGATGTGGACAATTGGTCGCGATCGAGCGATGCCCTGGCGAGCATCAACTGGTCTGCAGGGGCCGAGGCCGGCAGCGGTGCAGTGGACCGATTGCGGTAGTCGCGCCACTGCCGACGCAGGTCGGTGCTGAGGAACAGCGCGCGCGCAGCCAGTGTCGGCGCGTACAGCCGCAGCGACTCGTGGACCCGGCACTGGCGGCTCCACTGCAGCTTGTAGTCATCGTCCAGCCCGATGAAATCGAACTCGCGCACACCTTGCGCGAAGTAACGCTCCAGCCGAGCCACCAGCAGCATCACGCCTGGACGCCGCACCGTGTAGGCTGGATCGAAACTGGTCTTGAGGCCGTACACCCGGTCCCCCTGCAGCAGATCCATGCTGTGCGCCGTCGGCACCCCATCGATGAACAGCACAGCGGCCAGCACCCGGCCGAGCTGGGCGTAGCGCACCAACAACTCGTCATACAACCGGGTCTCCCACTCGCGCACCGCCAGCGAGGACTCCGTTTTGCACTTCCAGCTCTTGCGCTCGACACCCAGTGCCAACGCAAAGTAGGCGTTTATCTCGTGCGGTTGGGTGAAGTAGCGCACCTCGATACCGGGGTCAGTCACCACATCCCGGCGCCGCGCGCGCATGTTGCTGCGGAAGTTGCGGCTCTTGGTGGTGAGGAAGTCATCCAGCGTGCCGGGGCTGACGATGTAGGGCGAGCGACCCTTGGCGATGTGCTCGACGCGGTAATCCATCTGCTGCGCGGCCCGCAGCCAAGCAGTGTGCAAGGGGGTCCCGATCTCCAGCAGATCGACATCGAGCCAGCTCCAAGCGCCCTGCATTCCTTGCAGCGCCTGCAGCGTCTTCCGCACCGCTACACCTGTGTCCAGCGAGGTCAACAGCCCGCCATGCAGGCAGAAGATGTTCGACAGCGCCCCGACCTTCTTCCACGTCATGCCCATGCGCCGGTGGGTCGTGAAGCGCAACGGCCAGACCAGCGACAGCTCGCCGCAGCGGGTCATCTGGAACGCCACCTGCAGCTCTGCGGTGTCCAGGCGGTGCCCGTGCAGCAGACTGCGGGCCCAGATTGGGCTCAGGTCGGGTGCTGCGCCGACGGCAGCCCACAGGCGCAGCCAAGCCGCTTCATGCTGCTGCATGAAGGTGTCCCAAGGCAGGAAGTTCATTTCTGCTGACGTCGTCATACCACATGACCCCCTGAATAAAAATGCTGATTCAGGCTCAGTCTAGGGGGCCATTTGACAAATCAGTCTCTAGAAACTTCCAGTGCCTGTTGATCCGTGAGGAAATGTACGCAGACGTACCCACTCGAACCGGGGGATTGGCACCCGATGACAGGGGAATACCGCGCACCGAATGGGAGCACGGCTCAGCCTGCCCTGGGCAGCGATCGGCTTGAGATCGGTACAGCGCGGAGGGGCTGCTCGCGTTTGGACAGCCAGGTGCCCAGGGCGCCGCAACTGGTGATGATTGCAATGCCGCCGAGCGTAGGCGCGTCCGGCGCATGGCCGAACCAGAGCCAGCCAACCAGCGTGGCGAAGACGATCTGGAAGTACAGGAACGGCGTCAGCGTGGCCGCCCCGGCGTGCATGTAGCCGAGGAGCAGCAGGAAGTGGCCCGAGGTGCTGAGCGCGCCGAGCAGCACCAGCAGCGCCCAGCCGGCCGGCGTGAGCGTCTGCCAGCTCCACGGCAGCAGCACGCTGGTGAGCACGGCGCCGGTCAGGCCGGTGTAGAACTGGGTCGTCGTGGGGTCTTCGGTGCGCGCCAGGCGGCTGGTGATGAGCTGGAACACGGCGTTCGACAGCACCAGCCCGAACGGCAGCAGCGCCGCCCAGCCGAGGTCATGCGCCTCGCCCTTGGGCCGGATCACGACCAGCGCGCCGACCATCCCGCCCGCCAGCAGCAGCCAGCGCAGCGCCGGGATGCGCTCGCCGAGCGTGAGCGTGGCCAGCAGCGTGATCAGCAGCGGGGTGAGCATCACGATGGCGGTGAACTCGCCGACCGGCATCACCTGCAGGCTGAAGAAGGCCAGCACGCTCAGCGACAGCAGGCTCAGGCCGCGCAGCAGTTGCAGGCCCGGGCGCTCGGTCTTCAGCAGCGCGGTGCCACGGCGCGGCAGCACGGTCAGCGCGGTGAACCCGACCTGGAACATGTAGCGCGCCCACACTACTAGCCCCACCGAGGCGATCGCGCTGGCGACCTTCACGCCCGCGTCGAAGCAGGCGAACAGGGCGACGGCGGCGATGACGAACAGGATGCCGTGGAGCGTGCGGGAGGAAGTGGCGGTGGGCATGAGGACAGGGCGCGAGGGGAAGGCGCCACTGTAACGACTAATGGAAAACCCTAGGCCCCAAGATGCCCGGCTTTTGCGTCTGCGCATCAGGCCAGATCAAATCACCACCCCCGGATCATCCGCCTGACACTCCCGAAACACCCGCACCGAACACCGCGCACAAACCTCCCGGTCCAGCCGCGGATAAATCGCCGCAATCGCCTGCTGCTTGTCGGGAAACACATGGTCCCGCCCCAGCCGGTCGAGAAACCCGGTGCGGGTCCAGATCTGGATCACCTGCGGGCGGGGCCGGTGGAAATACAGGTCGCCGCCCGCGGCGCGGCGCTCGCGCAGTTCGTTGTCCCAGACCTCGACGCCCGCCAGGTCGAGGAAATTCATGCTCTTGTTGACATCCTCCCCGCCCTAAAGGAAGGGGATTCCTCCTGCGAGACGCGCATGTCCGCGCGCGGCGATGTTCCTGGCGGCGTTCACGTCGCGGTG
>JBEEMX010000485.1:0-2944 GCA_041192465.1 Pseudomonadota bacterium
CCGGCACGATGCGGGGCCACGAACGCGATGCCTTGGTCAAGACTCCGGCGTTTCGCTGCTTCCTGCCGGATGAGCGCCGCGGGTCGGGTGGGGCGGTGCTGGTGGCGACAGCGGCCGGTGAGATCGGCATCGACATCGACGCGGACGCCCTGCTGACCGATGCCGCCACGCTCGACCGCATGGCGCAGCGGGCCGGGCGTTGCAACCGCCGCGGGCTGGCCGCCGAGGCGCTCATCACCGTCTACACCGACGCGAGCAAGCCCCCGAAGGCACTGGAGGCCCACATCACGGCGGCGCTGCAACTGCTCGACGAGCTACCTGCGCTGGACGGTGGCGGGCGTGATGCGAGTCCGCTGGCGCTGTCGGCACTGCTGGTGCATCCGGGCTATGCCGATGCAATCGAACCGGCACCGGGCACCCGGCCGCTTTCACGCGATGTCGTCGATCTGTACGCGCTGACTTCTGCAGGCCCGCTGCTGAAGGTGCCCGACCGGGCGCTCTACATCCGGGGCATGCGCCACGGCGAGCCGGAGGTCACGCTGGCGTGGCGCGCACTGCCGCGTGGGCGCCATGCCGACTGGCTGGCGGCGTGGCCTCCGAGCTTGCGCGAACTGGCCCGGTTGCCGCTGTACAAGGCGGACAAGCTGCTGCAAGAGCGGCTGGCGGCGCATCCTGCAGGGCAGTCGTTTGCCTTGATCGTTGCGCCGGACGGCGAGACGCTGGACCTGATCGAAGCCGGCACGTTCAGTCGGCGGCTGGGGTCGCTGCGGGATGGGGATCTCGTGATCCTGTCGTCGCTGGCGGGTGGCCTTTCTGCCGGGGTGCCCGATCCGAAGGCGGTGGATACCGTGGCCGATGTGTCGGGTGATCACGCGGATGCCCGAGGGCACGCGCGTGGTGCGGTGGGGGCGCTGGCGGTTCGCTACACCTGCACCGACTTGGCCGGGCCGGCGTGGACCTGCGAGGGTGCCGGTGTGTTCACGACCGTCGAGGCGCTGCTGGGGAAGGTTTTTACTGGCTGGCAGGTGGCGTTCCACGATGCCCCCGAGCCGGTCGAGGACTGGGCGGGCGAGGTGCGCTACTGGCTGGAGAAGCCGGGTTCACGCTCTCCTGATGATGGCGATGACGCGGCCTTGAACCGGTGTGACCGGCTGCTGTCCGAGCACCACGCGCTCACCGGCAAGGCGGCGGCCCGGCTGGTGGCGCGGTTGCCGATGAAGGTGCCGTTCGGCGAGGCGATCCGGGCGGGCGGACCCGTGCATGACGCGGGCAAGGCGGCCGAGTGCTGGCAGGCCGCGATCGGGCAGGGCGAGGGCGCGGCGCCGCTGGCGAAGTCGGCGAGTCCGTGGTTCGATTTCCGGGCGTCGGCTGGCTACCGGCATGAGCTGGGTTCGGTCGTGGGGGCTGAAGGCTGGACGCCGCTGCAGCGTCATCTGGTGGCGAGTCACCATGGCTGGGCGCGTCCCGGGTTTTCCGCGGCGGCGCTGGCCCACGACGGGTGCCACGCGGCGGGCCTCCAGGCGGTGCGCGACTTCGCGGCCCTGCACGACGTGCTCGGGCCATGGGCGCTGGCGTATCTCGAAGCGGTGCTCAAGGGCGCGGACATCCAGGCCGAGCGGCTGGCCGATGCGCTGTGTCTTGATCCCGATCCGGTGGTCGATCCGGTGGCGGTACTGGCGCTGCCCGTGCCGGTGGTGAAAAGCTGGTGCGTGGCGGTCAACGTCCGCAACCCGGCGGAGTATTTCGCCTGCCTCGGCGTGGCGGCGCTGGCACGGGCGCTGCGGCCGGATGCGGCTTTCTCGCTGCACTGGTCGCCCGGACAGTTCACCTTGTCGGGTCTGGATGCGTCGGACGTGCGGGCGATGCTGGCGGATCTGTGTGCGGCCACGGTGTGTGTCGAGGGCGATCCGGACGACAAGTGGTCCGCGCTGGCGCTCGTCACGGCCGGCGGTGTTCGCCTGCCGCTGCACGCCTGGGTGGATGACAGTGGCCTGGACGGGTCGAAGTGGAAATGGTCCGTTGGCAACACCGATGGCGCGGACATCACCCGTCGATTGCTGAAAGCAGGGGCCGAGTGGCTGGCCTTGGCGCGGTTCGACACGTTGCCGCTGTTCCAGCAAGGCTCGGCGCTGGTGCCTTCCAACCCGGCGACGGCGAAATACCGGCTTGACGCGGCCGGGTCGTGGTCCGCGGTCGGGGTGGGCTATTCCATCGACAAGGAGCCAGTGCCGAAATCGTCGCGGCCTTGGGTCGAAATCCTCTCTGTGCTGGGCGTGCAGACCTTTGCGCCCGCGCCAGCCGGCGGGCGTGGCTGGTGCCATTTCACCTGGACCGAGCCGCTGCCCTTCGTGGCGGCGCTGTCGGCATGCCGGGGTGGTCATCCGAGCTGTGACCGGCAACTAGCGCTTGTCACCACCAAATCCGGCCATAACACCGATGCCCTGCTGTCCACTGTGACCGGCATGGTGCTGCTGCCTGCCGGCGTTTTCATCGTCTGATTCGATTCACCACCATGAATAAACAAATGTCCCTACTGACCAACCTCAACGAACTGCTCGGCCGACGTGACGTGGTCGCACTGGTCGTCAAGCAAGCCATGCGCCCTGTGGCTGGGCACGGAACCCCTGTGTTTCCTGCGACCTATGCCGCCGAGAAATCTGGCGAACCCGGCCGCTACTGCATCAGCCCCGTGGGTGAGGGCAACGTCTGCGTGATCGACTCGGTGCAATCGCAGGCAGGACGCATTGAAGCCATGTTCCAGACGGCACCGTATCGGGCGCTGACGCGGGCGGTATCGGTGCAGATCGCTACCAAGGAAGGTGAGCGAGTCGTTGACGTGCTGGCAGCGGCGCATCGAGTCTACGACGCCGTGTTCCGTTTTTCGACCCTGGCGGGCGAGATCAGCACGGCCACCGCCGCGCACAAGGCGGGTGATGCCCGACCG
>JBEEMX010000486.1:0-2935 GCA_041192465.1 Pseudomonadota bacterium
CCGAGAAGTTCCTGGAACGCGGCGGTGTGCCCATCATCGTCAAGCGCCAGGTGGTGCTGACCGGCGAGAACCTCACCGACGCGCAGGCCGGCTTCGACGACAACCACCAGCCCGCCGTTCACTTGACGCTCGACGCCCGCGGTTCGCGCATCTTCCGCGACGTCACGCGCGAGAGCATCGGCAAGCGCATGGCCATCCTGCTGTTCGAGAAGGGCAAGGGCGAGGTCGTGACGGCCCCCGTGATCCGCTCGGAAATCGGCGGCGGCCGGGTGCAGATCTCGGGTTCGATGACGCCGATCGAGTCGGCCGACACCGCGCTGCTGCTGCGCGCCGGCTCGCTGGCCGCGCCGATGGAGATCATCGAGGAGCGCCTGATCGGCCCGAGCCTGGGCGCCGAGAACATCGCCAAGGGCTTCGACAGCGTGCTGTACGGCTTCCTCGCGATCGCCGTCTTCATGTGCGCCTACTACATGCTCTTCGGCGTGTTCTCGACGCTGTCGCTGGCGGTGAACCTGCTGTTGCTGGTGGCGATCCTGTCGATGATGCAGGCCACGCTCACGCTGCCGGGCATCGCCGCCATCGCGCTGGTGCTGGGCATGGCGATCGACGCCAACGTGCTGATCAACGAGCGGGTGCGCGAGGAACTGCGCAACGGGACTTCGGCGCAGATGTCCATCCACCTGGGCTACGAGCGGGCCTTCGCGACCATCCTCGACTCCAACGTCACGACCCTGATCGCGGGCATGGCGCTGCTGGCCTTCGGCTCCGGCCCCGTGCGGGGCTTCGCGGTGGTGCATTGCCTGGGGATCCTGACCTCGATGTTCTCGGCCGTGTTCTTCTCGCGCGGGCTGGTGAACTTCTGGTACGGCGGCAAGAAGAAGCTGCAGGGCGTCTCGATCGGGCAGGTCTGGAAACCGGCCGCCAAGCCCGGGACCGAATCGACCTCGACCACCGTCACCACTCCCAACGCCTGACAGGACTCCGCCATGGAATTCTTCCGACTCCGGCGCGACATCCCGTTCATGCGGCATGCGCTGGTCTTCAATGCCATCTCGTTCCTGACCTTCGCGCTGGCGGTGCTGTTCCTGTTCACCCGCGGGCTGCACCTGTCGATCGAGTTCACGGGCGGCACGGTCATCGAGACCGAATACGCCCAGAGCGCCGACATCGCCAAGGTGCGCGCGACCGTCGAGGCGATGCACTTCGGCGAGGTGCAGGTGCAGAAGTTCGGTACTTCGCGCGACGTGCTGATCCGACTGCCGCTGCGGGGCGACGTGAAGCAATCCGAAGTGGTCGGCCGCGTGTACGCCCAGCTTTGTGCGGCCGAGGGCGGGTTGCTCAAACCGGTGCAGACCACGACGCCCAAGGGCGAGACGATCAGCCGGCAAGCCTGCGAAGCCGGCTCCGGCGCCACCGCCATCGAGCCGCTCAAGCTCAACCGCAGCGAGTTCGTCGGCCCGCAGGTCGGCAAGGAGCTGGCGGAAGACGGCCTGAAGGCGCTGGCCTTCGTGGTCATCGGGATCATGGCCTATCTGGCGATCCGCTTCGAGTGGAAGTTCGCGGTCGCCGCGATCATCGCCAACCTGCACGACGTGATCATCATCCTGGGCTTCTTCGCCTTCTTCCAGTGGGAGTTCTCGCTGTCGGTGCTGGCGGCGGTGCTGGCGGTGCTGGGCTACTCGGTCAACGAGTCGGTGGTGATCTTCGACCGGATCCGCGAGGCCTTCCGCAAGTTCCGCAAGATGACCACGCCCGAGGTGATCGACCACGCCATCACCAGCACCATGAGCCGCACCATCATCACGCACGGCTGCACCCAGATGATGGTGCTGTCGATGCTGTTGCTGGGCGGCCCGACGCTGCACTACTTCGCGCTGGCGCTGACGATCGGCATCCTGTTCGGCATCTACTCGTCGGTGTTCGTCGCCGCGGCCATCGCGATGTGGCTGGGTGTCAGACGCGAAGATCTGATCAGCGGTGCCCGCAAGGACCAGGATCCGAACGATCCGAATTCCGGCGCCGTTGTCTGACGGAGGCGGTCCGGGGCTGTGCAGGGCTGGTGTAGAGTAGAAGGTTCTTTCATTTACTGATCCGTTCGCACGGACTCCGGCTCGATACCCATGGCCTCCGCTGCTGCCCCGTCCTCGGTTCTTGCTGCGCAGGCCCGCCGTCTCTACTGCGATCAGGTGTCCCGCAGCCTGAGCCGCACGGTGCGCGCCGTCATCGACCGCCTGCGCGAGCAATGCACCCAGGTTGGCCAGCCCGACGTGATGCTCAAGCGACGCGATCTGCTGGTCGATCTGCCGCGCCAGGCGGCGGGCTGGCAGCAGTCGTTCGCAGCGTATCTGGCCGCGGTGCTCGCAGGCCATCCCGCACCGACGCATGGATCCCGGCCCACGGCGACCCGCGCGGGCGAGCTGGCGCTGGTCGATGACTCCACGATCGATCTGGAGATCCTCGTCTCGCGCATGGCGCTGGCCATGATGGACAAGGCGAGCTGGGAATTCTCCGATCTGCGCTACCGCATGTCGGCGCTCGACCGACGCGACGAGATGGATCCGCATGACGTGCTGCGTCCGCATGCCCTGGCCCGCGCCGCTGTGGACAGCTGGCGCACGGCGGGGCTCTCCGTGGACTACTGGCGCGTGGTTCAGACGCTGCTTCACGAAGAATTTGCCTCGCTGGTGCATGAGGCATACCACGAGACCAACCGCTGGCTGATCGGCCAGGGAGTGTGTCCCGAGGTCAATCTGCGCCAGTTCATTCGACGCAGCCGCGATACCGGGCCGACACCCGTTCAGCCTGCTTCGGGAGCGGGCCCCAGAGTTGGCGGCAGCACAGCCGGTGGCGCACGCGCCGTGCCGAGTGGCTCCGACAGCAGTGGTGGGAGTGGTCACGGTGCTGGGAACGGTGGTGGCGGTGCTGCGCCAGGCGC
>JBEEMX010000487.1:0-2929 GCA_041192465.1 Pseudomonadota bacterium
TTCGTCCACCGTCGTGAAGACGAGCTGGATGTCGCCGGACTTGATGATGTCGGCAATGTGCGGCCGGCCGTCCTTGACCTTGTTGACGACCTTGACCGGGATGCCGGCGGCCGAGATGGCGCCCGCCGTGCCCTTGGTCGCCACGATGCCAAAGCCCAGCGCGTGCAGGTCACGGGCGATCGCCACGGCACGGGCGTGGTCCTTGGTCTTGACCGAAATCATGACATTGCCACTGCGCGGCAAGCGGGAGCCGGCCCCGAGCTGGCTCTTGAGCATCGCCTCGGCAAAGGTCTTGCCCACGCCCATGACTTCGCCGGTCGAACGCATTTCCGGGCTGAGGATCGGATCCACACCAGGGAACTTGTTGAACGGGAAGACGGCTTCCTTGACGCTGAAGTACGGCGGCACGACCTCATGCGGTACCTGGCCGTTCGGGTCTTTCTGGTCCGCCAGCAACTGCCCGGCCATGCAGCGCGCGGCGATCTTGGCCAGCGGCTGACCGGTCGCCTTTGACACGAAGGGCACGGTGCGTGAAGCCCGCGGATTCACTTCCAGCACGTAGACGGTGCAAGCATCCAGCCCGGCCGTCACGTCGCCCTGGATCGCGAACTGCACGTTCATCAGGCCGATCACCTTCAGCGCCCGGGCCATCAGCGCGGTCTGGCGGCGCAGTTCGTCCTGCAGCACAGCCGACAGCGTGTACGGCGGCAAGGAACACGCCGAGTCGCCGGAGTGGACCCCCGCCTGCTCGACGTGCTCCATGATCCCGCCGATCATCACCGCGCCACTGGCGTCGGCGATGCAGTCCATGTCCACTTCGACCGCGTCGTCAAGGAAGCGGTCCAGCAGCACCGGCGACTTGTCGGAGACGCGCACCGCTTCGCGCATGTAGCGCTCCAGATCCTTGTCACCGTGGACGATTTCCATGGCGCGGCCACCCAGCACGTAGCTCGGGCGCACCACCAGCGGATAGCCGATCTCGTTGGCCAGCGCCAGCGCAGCCTCTTCGGTGCGGGCGGTGCGGTTCGGCGGCTGCTTCAGGCCGACGGCGTGCAGCAGTTGCTGGAAACGCTCGCGGTCTTCGGCCATGTCGATCGAGTCCGGGCTGGTGCCGATGATGGGCACGCCGTTGGCCTCCAGATCCAGAGCGAGCTTCAGCGGGGTCTGGCCGCCGTACTGCACGATCACGCCGACTGGCTTCTCCTTGTCCACGATCTCCAGCACGTCTTCGAGCGTCACCGGCTCGAAGTAGAGGCGGTCGGAGGTGTCGTAGTCGGTCGAGACGGTCTCGGGATTGCAGTTGACCATGATGGTCTCGTAGCCGTCCTCGCGCATGGCGAGCGCGGCGTGGACGCAGCAGTAGTCGAACTCGATGCCCTGCCCGATCCGGTTCGGGCCGCCGCCCAGCACCATGATCTTCTTGTTGGTGGTCGGCGCAGCCTCGCATTCGCCGTCCACGTTCTCGTAGCACGAGTACAGGTAGGCGGTCTGCGTGGAAAACTCGGCCGCGCAGGTGTCCACACGCTTGTAGACCGGGCGCACGCCCAGCACATGGCGGCGGCGGCGCAGGTCGTGCTGGTTGGTCCCCATCAGCTTGGCCAGGCGCTTGTCCGAGAAGCCCTTCTTCTTGAGGAAGCGCATCTCGTCGGCGCTCAGGCTGTCCAGCGTGCGGGCCTTGACCTGGGTTTCGGTGGCGACGATCTGCTCGATCTGGGCCAGGAACCACGGGTCGATCGCGGTTTCCTCGAAGATCTCGTCGAGCGACATGCCGATGCGGAAGGCATCGGCAACGAACAGGATGCGCTCCGGGCCAGCTTCGCCGATTTCCTGGACGATGTCCTCGCGGTCGGTCGACCGTTCGGTCAGACCGTCGATGCCGGTTTCCAGACCGCGCAGTGCCTTCTGGAAACTTTCCTGGAAGGTGCGGCCCATGGCCATGACTTCACCGACCGACTTCATCTGGGTCGTCAGCCGGGAATCGGCCGCAGGGAACTTCTCGAAGGCAAAGCGCGGGATCTTGGTGACGACATAGTCGATCGACGGCTCGAACGACGCCGGGGTCGTGCCGCCGGTGATGTCGTTCTTCAGCTCGTCCAGCGTATAGCCGACGGCCAGCTTGGCGGCAATCTTGGCGATCGGAAAACCCGTGGCCTTCGACGCCAGCGCCGATGAACGCGACACCCGCGGGTTCATCTCGATGACGACCATGCGGCCGTCCTTCGGATTGATCGAGAACTGCACGTTCGAGCCGCCGGTGTCCACGCCGATTTCGCGCAGGATCGCGATCGAGGCGTTGCGCAGAAGCTGGTATTCGCGGTCGGTGAGCGTCTGGGCCGGAGCGACGGTGATCGAGTCGCCGGTGTGGATGCCCATCGGGTCGAGGTTCTCGATCGAGCAGACGATGATGCAGTTGTCCGCCTTGTCGCGGACCACTTCCATCTCGTACTCCTTCCAGCCGATCAGTGATTCCTCGATCAGCAGCTCCTTCGTCGGCGAGAGGTCGAGGCCACGCTTGCAGATTTCCTCGAACTCCTCCGGGTTGTAGGCGATGCCGCCGCCGGTGCCGCCCAGCGTGAAGCTGGGGCGGATCACCATCGGGAAGCCGCTGCCGCCGATGTCCAACTGGATCACCTTCTGGACGGCCCAGGCGTCTTCCATCGTGTGCGCGATGCCGGATTTCGCGGAGCCGAGACCGATCTTGGTCATCGCGTCCTTGAACTTCAGGCGGTCTTCGGCCTTCTCGATGGCGTGTTCATTGGCGCCGATCATCTCGACCTTGTACTTGTCGAGCACACCGTGCTTGTGCAGGTCGAGCGCGCAGTTCAGCGCCGTCTGGCCGCCCATGGTCGGCAGGACCGCGTCCGGGCGCTCCTTGGCGATGATCTTCTCGACCACCTGCCAGGTGATCGGTTCGATGTAGGTCACGTCC
>JBEEMX010000488.1:0-5405 GCA_041192465.1 Pseudomonadota bacterium
GAAGGCAAGTTCACGGTGCGCGAGAACGCGGTCTCGATCTGGTGCTCGATCTGGAAGCGGCTGAACAGCGGCGCATCGTCCCTGTAGCGCTTGACCTTGTGCGCCGTCTCGGGCATCACGTGCGCCATGAACTGCTGCGCCTGGTCGTAGATGTCGTCGGTGTCGATCAGGATCTCGCCGACATCGGCGGTGAAGTAGTCGCGGATCGCGCGGATCACCAGGCTCGATTCCTGGTAGATCAGGAACGCGCCCTTGCCGGCCTTGGACGCGCCGTCGATGGCGGTCCAGAGCTTGAGCATGTAGTTCAGGTCCCACTGCAGCTCGGGCGCGGTGCGGCCGATGCCGGCGGTGCGCGCGATCAGGCTCATGCCCTTCGGGTACTCGAGCTGGTCGAGGTTTTCCTTCAGCTCTTCGCGGTCTTCGCCTTCGATTCGCCGGCTGACGCCGCCGCCGCGCGGGTTGTTCGGCATCAGCACCAGGTAGCGGCCGGCCAGCGACACGAAGGTCGTCAGCGCCGCGCCCTTGTTGCCGCGCTCTTCCTTCTCGACCTGGACCAGCAGCTCCTGGCCTTCGCGGATGGCGTCCTGAATGCGCGCCGAGCGCACATCGGTGCCTTCGCGGAAGTAGCTGCGGGCTATTTCCTTGAACGGGAGGAAGCCGTGGCGGTCTTCGCCGTAATCGACGAAGCAGGCTTCCAGCGACGGCTCGACGCGGGTGACGACGGCCTTGTAGATGTTGCCCTTGCGCTGTTCGCGCCCTTCGATCTCGGTTTCGAAGTCGATCAGTTTCTGACCGTCAACGATGGCCAGGCGGCGCTCTTCGGGCTGCGTGGCGTTGATCAGCATGCGTTTCATGCGTGTCTCTCCTCATGATTCATGTCTTCATGAGATGCACGAAACCGCGCCGCGGAGCCGGGAAGGAATCGCCCTGGACTGCGCGCAACGGACACCGGCAGATGCCGGCGACCTCAGCAGCGCAGCGTTGGCGCGTGCGTCAACCGGGATACCGGGGCAGGAAACGCAGTGTCGCCGTGGTGTCGGCCTCCGGGCCGGCAGGGCACGGGTCCGCCATCCGACGCGCACGCTTGGGCGTGCGGCTCCGACCGGGGACAACAGTCACCAGGGGTCGGGTCGGGAAGCGGAAACTCGAAATCGTTCATGCGACGGCGTCTGTGGTTGGACGCGGGCAACAGCCCCTGTTCGGAGGCTGCCGCCGAAAACCTTGTTTCGGGGCTCTTCAGCGTGGTCTCTTGCATGCTGCCTGCACATCCGCGCACTCACCTTGGGAGGGCACACCACGCATCAGGCAACACGCTGCATCAGCGTTTGGACCCGGTCCGTACACCCCTCAGGGGCTGCGGGCCAGTCCGACCACCCTGCACTGGTGGCTGATTCTCAGTGCCCGCTAAACTCAGGCAAATCAAACACTTACAGCGCAATCGTGGTCCAACGCATTATAGGGGCAAAGCCCAGCCGGTCCGGCTCCGGAAAAGCCGGGATGAAACCGGTCACGCGCAAGGCTCTGAGCGTGGGAGTACCCGTGGTGCAGCCCCCCAGTTCGCCACCGGAGTCCCCCCCTCAAGTGCGGCATCTGCTGGTGGACGAAGGCAGCGCTGGCCAGCGGCTCGACAACTTCCTGCTGCGCGAACTCAAGGGTGCCCCCAAGACCCTCGTCTACCGGATCATCCGCAGCGGCGAGGTGCGCATCAACAAGGGCCGGGCCAGCGCGGATTCCCGCGTCGAGGCGGGCGACGACGTGCGTGTTCCGCCGCTGCGCCTGAGCGAGCCGACCGTCTCGACCGCCCCGCCGCGCGAGTTCCCGATCCGCTTCGAGGACGAGCACCTGCTGGTGATCGACAAGCCCGCGGGGGTCGCGGTGCATGGTGGCTCAGGCGTGAGCCACGGCGTGATCGAGCAGTTGCGCCGGGCGCGTCCGCAGGCGAAGTTCCTCGAACTCGTGCACCGGCTGGACCGCGAGACCTCGGGCCTGCTGCTGATCGCCAAGAAGCGCAGCGCGCTGACCGCCTTGCAGGACCAGTTCCGCCAGCGCGAGACCGGCAAGACCTACGCCGCACTGGTGATCGGCGCCTGGCCGGCGGCGCGCAAGGTGGTCGATGTGGCGCTGCACAAATACCTGGATGCGGCGGGGGAACGCCGCGTGCGCGCCGTCGAGGCGGACCACCCGGACGGCCGCCGCTCGGTCTCTCTGGTGCGCATCGCGCAGACCTACGCGGACTGCACGCTGCTGGACGTGACCATCAAGACCGGCCGCACGCACCAGATCCGCGTCCACCTGCTGAACGAAGGCCACGCGATCGTCGGTGATGACAAGTACGGCGACTTCGTGTTCAACAAGGCGCTGGCCCGCGGCGACACACCCGCCGCGCCGGGCTGCCGCTTCGAGCGCATGTTCCTGCACGCCCGCCGGCTCGCCTTCGACCACCCCGCCACGGGCGAACGCATCGAGCTGGAGGCGCCGCTGCCCCCCGAATGCACCGCCCTGCTGTCCCGCCTGCGCCCCGCCGCCGCCCAGAACCCGCCCAAGCCATGACCGATCCGATCGCTTCCACCGCCTTCCGTCCGCGCCAGTACGACCTGATCGTCTTCGACTGGGACGGCACGCTCTACGACTCGACCGCACTGATCGTGCGCGCCATCCAGGCCGCGTGTCGGGATCTGGGCGTGACGGTGCCGAGCGATGAAGCGGCGTCCTACGTGATCGGCCTCGGGCTGCAGGATGCGCTGATGCACGCCGTGCCCGGTCTGAGCCAGGACCGCTACCCCGAACTAGGCCGCCGCTACCGCCAGCACTACTTCAAGGACCAAGAGGCGGTGTCGCTGTTCGCCGGTGTGCCCGAGCTGCTGGCCGAGCTGCGCCTGCGCCACCACTGGCTGGCAGTGGCCACCGGCAAGAACCGGCAGGGGCGCGCTGCGCCTGTCCGGCCTGGCCCCGCTGTTCGACGCCACGCGCACCGCCGACGAAACGCGCTCCAAGCCGCACCCGCAGATGCTGCACGAGCTGATGCGCGAGTTCGGGGTCGAGCCGGAGCGCACGCTGATGGTCGGCGACACCACGCACGACCTGCAGCTCGCCGCCAACGCCGGGGCGCACAGCGTGGCCGTCACCTATGGCGCACACGAACACGCGCCGCTGCTGGAGCTGGGGCCGCGGCATGTCGCGCACTCGGTGGCGGAGCTGCGCGACTGGCTGGGCCGCCACGCCTGACGCTCGCCTCAAAGACAAGAAGCCAGCACTTGGCCGGCTTCTTGTTGGTCAGAATCGGTCTACTGTCAGCGCGATCGCGCCTTCACCTGGCCCACGACTTCGGTGTCTGCCCAACTGCCCAGGCGCGTCCTGATCTCACGCAACGTCGGAACCTGCGCACGCTCCATGCGGCAGCGAGCTTGATCCAACCTCTCTCTGGGTGTCATCGTCGCGGAGGCTGTGGGTCTTGCACCCAGCGTCTTTTGCGTAGCGGTCTTCATCATCGTCATCCCTAAGAGGCCACTCCATCACAACCTGATTCAGTCGCTTGGAGCGGTGATGGTCAGGGTAGCCTACCTGTCCATAGTACGGTACGACCGCTTCCAGCGGGTTGAGTGCCCTGATTCCAGTGCAATGCGGTGGATTTTTGTGGCAGATCTGCGATCTGAAAACATACAAGCCGTAGACCACCAGTGTCAGCACGGAACCTTTCAGTGGATTGTCGGCGGCTGCGGCCTCGACATGAGTCAGGGAAATCCATCGCTTTTGGCGAGACACCCGGGCAACCGCCATGCCGCATAGCTGGCCCTTCACCAAGAAGGCCAAGTCCAGCCGCGCGGCTCCACAGCCCCAAAGCGGCTCCATGATCCCGGTGGTCCAGTCCCAGCCGACCTTGCGGTCAGGGTGCCCGTACCAGTCTCGTTCCGCTCTGCGCAAGATGTCTTCATCAATGGAGGTGACATCTACCCGCATGCGCAGGTCTCGGAACGCCGCCTCTTCAATGAGTTCGCGGGTGTGCAGCCTGTACTCACGGTAGCGTTGGGTGGCACGGAAAAGACTGCTGGACAACGGCTTCCCCTGGTGTTTTTTGCATTTTGCCTGTGCTGGACGGGCGGTGAACTGGGACGCCGCCCACCGGTACACTCGCCGCGACCAACAACAACCCAAGGCTTGGCCCCACGATCGACCGTGCCGAGCCTTTTTTCATGGCGCAGGGGAGACCGACAACATGCCGTTTCTGGACTGGGTGAACAAGGCGCAGGCGGTGCGCGTGGCGGCGGGGGTGCCGTACCACCTGCTGAACTTCGAGTCGGCGCACGGGGACACGGCGGCGGAGAACCTGCTGATCCAGGGCGACAACCTGCTGGCGCTGAAGGCGCTGCTGCCGTTCTACCGGGGGCGGGTGAAGTGCATCTTCATCGACCCGCCGTACAACACGCAAAGCGCGTTCGAGCACTACGACGACAAGCTGGAGCACAGCCAGTGGCTGAGCATGATGCACCCGCGATTGGTGCTGCTGCGCGAGCTGTTGGCCGAGGATGGCAGCATCTGGGTGACGATCGACGACAACGAGGCGCATTACCTCAAGGTGTTGATGGACGAGGTATTCGGGCGAAAGAATTTCATCGCGCATGTCGTCTGGCAAAAGAAATACGCCAAGCAAAACGACGCGCAGTGGTTCAGCACCAGTCATGACCATGTTTTGGTCTACGGCAAAAGCGCCGAACAGTGGCGACCCAACAAGGTTCCCCGCACAGCCGATCAGCTCAAAGGGTATGCAAACCCTGACAAGGATGCACGTGGGCTTTGGCAGTCGGTGGTCTACACCTGTGCCAAGAGTCGCAGCGAACGACCCAATCTGTACTACCCAATCGTTCACCCGCGTACCGGCGAAAGGATATTTCCCTTGGAGTCGCGTGTCTGGGCTTACGACCAGAAAAGGCATGAACAGCACGTTGCAGAAGATCGCATCTGGTGGGGAGTCGATCAGGAAAAAGACAAACCGCGACTCAAATCCTTTCTCCGCGAAGTCGGTGATGGGGTGGTGCCCGATACGTTGTGGCTGCGGGACATTGCCGGCGACAACCAAGATTCACGACGCGAGGGGATGACACTCTTTCCTGACGGAACTTTTGCTACGCCCAAGCCTGAGCGGTTGATGCATCAACTTCTGACGATCGCTACGGCGCAGGGCGATCTGGTGCTCGACAGCTTTCTCGGCTCCGCCACGACCTCCGCAGTCGCCCACAAGATGGGTCGCCGCTATATCGGCATTGAGCTGGGCGACCACGCACGGACCCACTGCCTGCCGCGCTTGCAGAAAGTCATCGACGGCGAGCAGGGCGGGATTTCCGGGGCAGTGGGCTGGCAGGGTGGCGGCGGTTTCCGCTTCTACACGCTCGGCGAGCCGGTGTTCGACG
>JBEEMX010000489.1:0-2919 GCA_041192465.1 Pseudomonadota bacterium
CCACCTGTTCGGCGGACGGGGCAATGTGCTCGGCATGGTGCTGGGGGCCACGCTGCTGGTCGTGGTGGAGAACCTGCTGGTGCTGGTGCGTGCGCCGGGTGAATATTCGCCCGCCTTCATTGGCGCGATCGTCATCGCGTCGGTCATCTTCAACAGCAACGTCGGCGCCGCCGGCAACCGGGCGAAGACATGACGACTCTCTCCGCCAGCGCAACGCGCTACACCCGGCATGGTGCCCTCGACCGCATGCGCGCCCACCCCGCCGGCAATGTCACCGCCGTGTTCCTGGTGGTGTTCGGGCTGTGCGTGGTGGCCGGGCTGCTGTGGCCGGCGCAGTTCCGTTTCCTGTCCACCGCGAACATGAACATCCTGATGCGGGCGCTGCCGACGCTGGGGATCATGTCGCTGGGCGCCGGGCTGCTGATGATCGCGGGCGAGTACGACCTGTCGATCGGCGCGGTGTTCGGCCTCAGCTCCTACGTGATGGTGCTGTGCTACGTCAACGGCGCGCCGATCCTCGTCGGCGTGGCGGCGGCGCTGGCGGTCGGCATCGCCATCGGGCTGCTCAACGGCTTCATCACGACCCGCTTCGGCATCCCCTCGTTCATCACGACGCTGGGCACGCTGTTCATCTTCCGCTCTGGCGGCCAGATCGTCTCGGGCAACCAGCCGCTGATCTTCACGCCGCCGGAGTGGTTCGAGGCGCTGTTGACGGGCGAGCTGTTCGGGGTGGTGCAGATGCAGTTCGTCTGGTACCTCGTCGCAGCGCTGGGCGCGCATGTGCTGCTGAACCGCCACTGGCTGGGCAACCACTTCTTCGCCGTCGGCGGCAACCGCACCGCGGCGCAGCAGGTGGGCATCGACGTGCGCCGGACCAAGCTGTGGGCCTTCGTGCTGTGCTCGGTGTTCACGGTGCTGGCCGGCTGCATCGCCATGGTTCGCCTGGGCACCGCCACCACCGAGCCGATGGCCTTCCTCGAACTGGAGGCGGTGGCTGCCTGCGTGATGGGCGGCATCGCGCTGACGGGCGGGCGCGGCTCGGTGCTGGGCGTGGTGGTCGGGGCCTGCATGTTCCACCTCGTCAAGGACATCATCCTGCTGACGCGGCTGCCGGCCTATTACCTCGATCTGTTCGTCGGCGTGGTGATCGTGTTCGGCGTGACGCTGAACCAGGCCGCGAAGAAAAAATACTGAGCACGGAGACTGGAAACCATGTCGCAACCCTCCCGAACGGCTGCCGTCGGCGCGCCACTGCTGGCCGTGCAAGGCATCAAGAAGTCCTACGGCCACGTCCAGGCGCTGCAGGGCGTGGACATGGAGATCCACCGTGGCGAGGTCGTCGGCCTGCTCGGCGACAACGGCGCGGGCAAGTCCACGCTGATCAAGATCCTCTCCGGCGTGATCGAGCCGACCGAGGGCCGCTTCCTGCGCGAGGGCCGCGAGATCCGCGTGCGTTCGCGCAAGGACTCGGAGGAGCTGGCCGGCATCCAGACCATCTACCAGGACATCGCGCTGGTGAAGTCGATGTCCATCCTGCGCAACATCTTCGCCGGGCGCGAGGTGCGCGGCCCGTTCGGGCTGCTGAAGATGCGCCAGATGCGCGAGACGGCGATGCAGATCCTCAACGAGCACGTCAAGATCGCCGGCATCACCTCGCCCGACCTGCTGGTGGAGGAGCTGTCAGGCGGCCAGGCGCAGGCGGTGGCCATTGCCCGGGCGGTGCATTTCAAGCGCGACATCCTGCTGCTGGACGAGCCGACCAGCGCGCTCTCGGTGCGCGAGACCAACAAGGTGCTGGCGATCATGCGTGACATCGCCGACAGCGGGAACAGTTGTGTCTTCGTGACCCACAACCTCTACCACGCCTACCAGGTCTGCGACCGCTTCGTCGTCATCTCGCACGGCGCCGTGCTGCGTGCGGTGCGCAAGGAGGACACGAGCCTGGAGGAGCTGACGGCGATGATCATGACGCACTGAGGCGCGGCGCTTTCGGCCTCTTCGGCTTCGGCTCGGGCAGCGCCTCCGCGGTGACCCGCAGCAGCCGGGCCAGCGCTTCCCGCTCGTCGATCAGGTCGGACGCCTGGAAATGCAGTTTCGCGCCCGGATACGGCGGCGCCATCGCGGCGTCCGGCCCGAGCAGCGCCCGGCCCGCCTCGGTCGGCTTGACGAAGAGCTGGTTGTCGCAGACCAGCGCGACAACCTTGGCGTCGAGGTAGAGCGCGTACTCGCCGAACATCTTGCGGTGGGTGAAGGCGCCGTGGCCGTGGAGCTGGTCGGCGATGTGGTCGATGAAGGTGCGGTCGGTGGACATGGGTGGATTCGAGCGCCAGCGGCAGCGGGCGTCAAGCGCATCTGCCCCGGCCCCGGCCACGTCGCGGCAAGGAAAACCCGAAGCCGTGGATGTCACCACTCAACCCGCCGCCGATTCCGCCGACATGGTGGAGACCCATGCCAGCCAACCTCCCCACCGAACTCCTGCCGCACCTCCTGGCGCTCTTCACAGGCACGCCGTGTTGCGTGGCGCTGTTCGACGAGCGGGACTTGCTGCGCTGGGCCAACCCGGCATTCCGGACGCTGTTCGGCCTGAGCGCGCACACCACGCCAAGCTGGATGGACTTGATGCGTGCCAACCACCGGCAGAACCAGGCCACCGCGGTGCAGACGGACGACTTCGAACACTGGCTGGCGTCGGCAGCGTCGCGGCGCGGCAAGCAGCCTTTCCGCAAGATCGAAGCCGATCTGGTGGACGGCCGCTGGATGCTGATGACCGAGACGGTCGGTGCAGACGGCTGGATGCTGTGTTTCGGCATCGACATCTCCGACCTCGGACAGGACCACCGGCAACTGCGCGCCGCGCACGACCTGGCCGTGCGCGCCAGCCAGTCCGATGCGCTGACCGGCATCGGCAACCGGGCATTT
>JBEEMX010000490.1:0-2910 GCA_041192465.1 Pseudomonadota bacterium
CCGGCCATCAGCGCATGGGCGTGCGCCAGCAGCACGAAGGCGAGGCCGTAGCAGTGGTTGGTGCCGTCCTGCACCGTCGCGGTCTGGCGCTTGCCGTCCCAGTCGAGCTGCCAGGCGTAGCCGCCTTGCGGCTGCGCGTGGGCGTCGTGCAGGAAACGCAGACCATGGCGCGCCGCTTCCTGGACTGCCGGATCGCCGAAGCGCCGGTACGCCATCGCGTGGTTGAAGACGAAGCGCGTGCTGCTGACGAGGTGGCGCGTGCGCGTGTCGTAGACGGTGCCGTCGTCCTTGAAGAAGTGGAAAAAACCGCCCGTCGGGTCGAGGCAGCGTCCGTCGTAGAACGCCAGCGTGTGGCGGATGTGGCCGAGCAGGAACTCCGGTGTGCGGAAGTCGGGTGTCGTCATGGTCGGTGCCGTGGTCACGGGGCCAGTCCCATCTGCTGCAGTCCGAGCGGGCTGAGGTCGGCCGGCGTGGCGCGGCCGGCGAAGTCGAGTTCGTAGTCCTCGGGGGCGAAGTCGGGGCTGCTGCGGCCGGCCAGGAACGCCGCGGCTTGCCGTTCGGCGAAGCGGGCGTTCTTGTCGCACCAGGGCGCCGCGCCGATGTAGATGACGTTGCTGTAGCCGCTGCCGGTGTGCTGGTTCTCGACGGCGTGGATGATGTCCGAGTGCCAGAAGACGGTGTCGCCTGGCTGCACCTCGGGGATCGACACCAGACCGGCCAGCAGCTCGGGGTGCCACTGTGCCGACGCCCCCAGCGCCCGGCCGGGTTGCGCGCCGCAGAGATCGCCCTCGGGCACATCGGGTTGCAGCGCCCGCAGCAGCATCCACGGCATCGTGCGCGCGATCGGCACCAGCTTGAGCGTGCCGTCGCCGGGGCCTTGGCGGGTCAGCGCGGTCCAGCCCTGGAAGGTGCGGAAGGCGGAGCAGACGGCCGGGGAGGGGATTTCCTTGGTCTGCGTGCGGCCTTCGCCGTCGAAGGGATCGAAGGCGAGCGGATCGCCCTGCAGCACCTCGCGGTACAGGTGGCGGAACGTCGGCTCGCACCAGCGTTCCACCGAGCCGCCGTCCGAGTGCGGCGACAGGCCGAGCGTCGAGTCGCCGGCCTCGCGGCGGCGGATGCGGTCGGCGTAGTTGAACTGGCGGTCGGGGTCGAAGAAGCGGGTGATGCTGCCGTCCGGGCCGGTCTTCTCGAAGGTCCACAGCCGGTTCAGCCACGCCCGCGTCACGGCCAGGTTCGGGTGCTGGCGGGCCTGCATCTGCGGCTTGGACCAGTAGAGGCTGAAGATCTGCGGCCGGCCGGCGGCCAGCGCGCTGAAGTATTTGTCGAGGCCCGCCTTGTCCTGCATCCGCAGCAGGTAGCCCACCTCGTCGATGTAGCGCACGACCTCGTCATTCCATTCGGCGATCTGCGCGGGGTCGAACACACCGCGGATCACCGCGCAGCCGCGGCGGTGGACGCGGGCCACGTCGGCCGGCGAGACGCGGCCGGCGGCGATGTCGGCATACGCGATCTCGGGGACGGCGTGGCCGCTGGCCATCTCGCTGCGGATGGCCGAGACCTCGTCGTTCAAGGCTTCGGTCAGGCGGGTAAAGCGGCCGGCGAGGTTGGGGATGTCGCTGCGCAGTTGCCGCTGGTTGGCGCGCACGGCGGCGGGGATGTCGTGCATCCAGGTTTCCATGATGGGTTCCTTCTGATTCCGAAGCCCCCCTCCCGGCCTCCCCCCGCTGGGGGGAGGAGAGCAAGCGCGAGGCGTCTGGCTGTCTTGCTCCCTCCCCCAGCGGGGGAGGGTTGGGGAGGGGGTTTTCCACGTCAATCGATCTGCCGCGCCCGCCCACTGGCCGCACTCGCCAGCCCCGCCAGCGCCACAGCCATCGAGCGTTCACCATCCACCCCCGTGGCGAGCGGCGCCCCCTGTCCGGCGCAAGCGCGCACGAAGGCGTCGAAGCCCACTTCGTACAGATCGACCGCCGGCACCTCGATCTCCCGCTCGCCCGCCGCGTCGCGCAGCCACAGCCGGCCGGTGCCCGCCTGCGTCAGCGAGCCTTCGGCGTAGAGCGCGCCTTCGGTGCCGAGGACGTGCAGCCGGGTCGCGGCGTGTCGGGCGACAAACGACTCGTGGGTCTGCGCCAGCACGCCGCCGTCGAACTCGATCAGGCTCATCGCGCTGTCCTCGACCTGGCCCTGGCCGAGGCCGTGCTGGCGCGTGACGGTGGTGATGCGGCGCGGCTCGGTCTGCAGCAGGAAGCGCAGCAGGTCGCCGTCGTGGACGAGGATGTCCAGCACCACGCCGCCGCCCGCGCCGGGGGCGTCGATCCGCCAGCCCTGCAGGTGCGGCGGCAGGTAGACCGCGTGCGAGACCTGCACGCCGTGGACGCGGCCGATGGCGCCGTCGGCGATCATCTGGCGCACCCGGCCGTGCAGCGCCGAGGCGCGCAGGTGGTGGTTGGTGCCGAGCACGCGGTTGCAGGCGGTGGCGCGGTCGATCATCTGCGAGGCGTCCGCCAGCGACATCGCCAGCGGCTTCTCGCACATGACGTGGCAGCCGGCGTCGAGCGCGGCCAGCGTCTGCGCGGCGTGCTGCTCGTTGGTGGAGCTGATGTAGACGGCGTCCAGCCCGAGTGCCAGCAGCTCGCTCAGGTCGGTGTGGGCGCTGGTCAGGCCCTGCTGCTCGGCGAACTGCTGCGCGCGGGTTGCGCTGCGCGAGCAGACGGCGACCAGCTCCTGCCCGGCGATCTTGCGCAGCGACGGGATGACCCGCTCGGCGATGTTGCTTGCTCCGATGAAACCCCAGCGCATGGTGTGTGTCCTCGCATGTCTTGACTTGATGCCGAGGATGCTAGGGCGCGGCGTGCGGGGAGGGCAGCGCACTTTCCCGTGGGGGAGTCAGCGTTGGGAGCGAAACAAGCGGGG
>JBEEMX010000491.1:0-2905 GCA_041192465.1 Pseudomonadota bacterium
GGGCTGCGGGCGATGCCGGCGTGGGGGGGCGTGCTCAAACCAGGGCAGATGGAGTTGCTGTGGGGATACGTCGGGGCGGTCAACCGGTGGGAGGCTGGGGCCAGCGCGCCGAAGTGAGCGAGGTAGTTGCCCCTGCCGAGGTTCAGTTCCCCTGAACCCTATCCATCAGCGCAGTGACCACCGAGGTGGGCGGTGGATGTTGTGCGCTCTGCGGGTCATCGCACGACACGCGTGATTTCCCGGGCTTGTACTTCGACCACGTCATCGCCTGATGTCGGGCGCTGGGTGTGGTCCTGACCAGGGCGGGCACCGAAGCCCGCTGACCAGCCGGCACGGTTGCGCTGGAAGCGCAGAATGTCCTGCAAGGTCGGGCGCCGGCCACGCAGCAGGCTCCACAGCGTGTAAGCGCCGGCCACCACCACGCCAGCGACCAGCAGGCTCATGAAGAATACCGCACCCGCCGCAAGGAACGACAGGCGCACCATCAGGCGGAGCAGGCCGCCAAAACCGTCAGTGAGGACATGCATGGGCGTTTCGATCCGGTTGGGGCTGAACAGTTCCGCGTGAAAAGACGGTCTTCAGGCGTTGACCACCGGGCGCAGCAGCCCGATCTGGCCGAAGCGTTGCTGCACCGAGGTTTCTATGCCGGCTGCGTCCAGCCCGCACTGTGCCAGCAGGAAGGCCGGATCGCCGTGTTCGATGAAGCGGTCGGGCAGGCCCAGGTGCAGCATCGGCACGGTGATGCCGGCCGCGTTGAGGTGTTCGGCCACGGCCGAGCCGGCGCCGCCCATGGTGCAGCCTTCCTCGATCGTCACCAGCGCGTCATGGGTGCGTGCCAGCTCTTCGACCAGCGCACCGTCCAGCGGCTTGACGAAGCGCATGTTGGCGACGGTGGCGTCGAGCTTCTCCGCCGCGGCCAGCGCCGGGTAGAGCATGGTGCCGAAGGCGAGGATGGCAACGCGCTTGCTGCCCGGTCGGCCGGCGACGAGGCTGGACTCGCGGCGAATCTCGCCACGGCCCCAGGGCAGCGTGTCGAAGCTGTTGCCCGTGGCGGCGACCGTGCCGACGCCGCTGCCGCGCGGATAGCGCACGGCGACCGGGCCGTCATGGCGGAAGGCCGTCGTCAGCGCCATGCGCGTTTCGGCCTCGTCGGCGGGGGTCAGCATCGCCATGTTCGGGATGCAGCGCACGAAGGCGATGTCATAGGCGCCGGCGTGCGTCGCGCCGTCCGCACCGACCAGCCCGGCGCGGTCCAGCGCGAAGACCATCGGCAGGTTCTGCAGCGCCACGTCGTGGATGAGCTGGTCGTAGGCGCGTTGCAGGAAGGTCGAGTAGATGGCGACCACCGGCCGCGTGCCTTCGCAGGCCATGCCGGCGGCGAAGGTGACGGCGTGCTGCTCGGCGATGCCGACGTCGAAATAGCGGTCCGGGAAGCGCTTGTGGAACTCGACCATGCCCGAGCCTTCGCGCATCGCGGGCGTGATGGCGACGAGCTTCGGGTCGGCCGCAGCCATGTCGCACAGCCACTGGCCGAAGATCTGCGTGAAGGTTGGTTTGGGTGGCGTGGCGGGTTTGACGAGGCCGATGGCGGGGTCGAACTTGCCGGGGCCGTGGTAGGCGATGGGGTCGGCTTCGGCCAGCTTGTAGCCGTAGCCCTTCTTGGTGACGACGTGCAGGAACTGGGCGCCCTTGCGCTCGCGCAGGTTCTCCAGCGTCGGGATCAGGGCGTCGAGGTCGTGGCCGTCGATCGGGCCGACGTAGTTGAAGCCGAATTCCTCGAAGATCGTGCCGGGCACGACCATGCCCTTGGCGTGTTCCTCGAAGCGGCGGGCCAGCTCCAGCAGTTGTGGCGTGTTCTTCAGCACCTGCTTGGCGCCTTCACGGGCCGAGGCGTAGAACTTGCCGCTCATCAGCCGCGCCAGATACTTGTTGAGCGCGCCGACCGGCGGGCTGATCGACATGTCGTTGTCGTTCAGCACCACCAGCAGGTTCGGCTCCTGCCCGGCGTGGGGCATGCCGCCGTTGTTGAGCGCCTCGAAGGCCATGCCGGCGGTCATCGCGCCGTCGCCGATGATGGCGACGCAGTGGCGGTGTTTGCCCTGGATCTGCGCGCCCATGGCCATGCCGAGCGCGGCGGAGATCGAGGTGGACGAGTGCGCCGTGCCGAAAGTGTCGTACTCGCTCTCGTCGCGGCGCGGGAAGCCCGACAGGCCACCGTACTGGCGCAGGGTCGGCATGCGGTCGCGTCGGCCGGTGAGGATCTTGTGCGGGTAGGTCTGGTGGCCCACGTCCCACACCAGGCGGTCGTCGGGCGTGTTGAACACATGGTGCAGCGCGATCGTCAGCTCGACCGTGCCGAGGTTGGACGACAGGTGGCCGCCGGTGCGCGAGACGCTCTTGAGCAGGTGGTCGCGGAGTTCGGTGGCCAGTTGCTTCAGCTCGGGGCGCGTGAGGCGGCGCACGTCGGCCGGGGACTGGATGCGGTTCAGCAGCGGATGGGCGTTCTGGGCGTTCATCGCGGGGGGTCCGTCTGTGTGCGTTCGCGGCTCAGGAGTCGCGATCGAGGATGCGGTCGGCCAGGGTGGCCAAGGCATGGACGTCACCCAGGCCGGAAGCGGACAGGGCGGACAGGGCGCGGGCGTGCAAGGTGGCGGCGCGTTCGCGCGCACCGTCGAGCCCGAGCAGCGAAACGTAGGTGGGCTTGTTCTGGTCTGCGTCCTTGCCGGCGGTCTTGCCGAGCACGTTGGAGTCCTGGGTCACGTCCAGGATGTCGTCAACCACCTGGAAGGCCACGCCGAGCGCGGCGCCGAAGTCGGACAGCGCCTCCCAGGCAGCGGCCGATGGCGAGCCACAGGCGGCACCCATCAGCACGCTGTTCTGCAGCAGCGCGCCAGTCTTGCGGCCG
>JBEEMX010000492.1:0-2889 GCA_041192465.1 Pseudomonadota bacterium
CTCGGTGCCCACCGCCGCCCACACGCTCCCCCAGCCCGACGCCCCCATCGCCCCGCCCCTTCGCTCATTTCGTTTGGCTGCGGCCAGTGTAGGATCGTGCAAATGGCACACCACGGCCACTGTGGTTTTTTTCATCTTCAGCATTCCATCCCCTTCCTATCCCCATGACCATCTCCCAACGCCTCCAGGATCTGGGCATCACGCTGCCGCCCGTGGCCATTCCCGCCGCCGCCTACGTGCCCTTCGTGCAGACCGGCAATCTGGTCTTCCTGTCCGGCCACATCGCCAAGCGCGACGGCCAGCCCTGGGTCGGCCAGCTCGGCAAGACCATGACGACCGCTGAAGGCCAGCAGGCCGCCCGCGCCATCGCCATTGATCTGCTTGGCACGCTGCAAGCGGCGGTCGGCGACCTGGGCCGCGTGCGCCGCATCGTCAAGGTGATGAGCCTGGTCAACAGCACCGGCGACTACACCGAGCAGCACCTCGTCACCAACGGCGCTTCGCAGCTCATCGCAGAGGTCTTCGGCGACCAGATCGGCGCGCACGCCCGCAGCGCCTTCGGTGTGGCGCAGATCCCGCTGGGCGCCTGCGTCGAGATCGAGCTGATCGCCGAGGTCGCTGAAATCACCCCCACCGAATGAACCCGCTCCGCCTGTTGCAGCGCCACACCCGGCTGGCCTTCGTGCTGGTCGCGCTGGCATGTCTGGCCAGCGTCGGCGGCGCGCTCTATGCGCAGCATGTCCACGGGATGGAACCCTGCCCGTGGTGCATCCTGCAGCGCATCGTGTACCTGCTGATCGCCGCCGTGGCCTTGCTCGCCGCCGCGCTGCCGGCCGGACTGGCGGGGCGGCTGTCGGCGGTGCTGTCCGCGGTACTGATGGCGGCGCTCGGCCTGTCCGGGGCGGCGGCGGCGCTTTACCAGCATCTGGTGGCCGCCAAGCTGCCCTCGTGCGACCTGACGCTGGCCGATCGGATTGTCTCGGGTCTCGGCCTGGACGCCTGGCAACCGGAGGTGTTCGAGGTGCGCTCGTCGTGCGCAGATGCGGCGGTGTCGCTGCTCGGGGTGCCATTCGAGCTGTGGAGCTGCGCGCTGTTCGGACTGGTGGTGGTGCTGTC
This sequence comes from Pseudomonadota bacterium, assembly GCA_041192465.1. Taxonomy (GTDB): domain Bacteria; phylum Pseudomonadota; class Gammaproteobacteria; order Burkholderiales; family Burkholderiaceae_C; genus Sphaerotilus. The sequence continues at coordinate 1,117 of JBEEMX010000492.1, forward strand.
GGCCGGGCTGGTGTGGGCGGCTCTTGCCCCGAAGCCTGGGGATGCGGACCCGTGGGCACGGGGCCTTGCGGGCCGCAAGACTGGGGCCTAATGGCGCCATGAGCGAGCAGGAGCAGATCAGGGTGGTGGCGCAGGAACAGGCCGAGCGGGTCGTCCAGCGCCTGATGCGGCGTTACAGCGCCGATACCCACCGTCCCGTGCCGCCGTCCGCGCAGGACGGCGCCTTCCGCGACTGGCTGGGACTCGCCAGCGGCATGCCGCCGGCCGAGCTGAGCCGGGCCACGGTCGAACAGGTCGACACCCGCCTCATTCCCCTCGAAGTCAGCCGGCAGCGCCTGTGCGTGGCGCTGCGCGCAGCGGACGGCGCGGTCGCCCTGGTACTGGCCGACCCCTTCGACCGTGACCACCGCCTGTGGCTGGAAGCGCGCCTGCGCGACGCCGGCCACCCGCGCACCCGCTGGTATGTCACGCCGGTGCAGGCGCTGCTCGGCTTCGTCGACCGCATCGAACACACCCGCCTCGCCGACGAGGCGCGCCACACCGGCGTGCGCCGGCCCGGGAGTGACGTGCCAGCGGAATCGGACGCGCTGCGCCACATCAACGGCGTGCTGCGCCAGGCCCTGAGTGCCCGCGCCACCCATGTCCACTGGCTGCAGGCCGACGCAGGGGCACCGACCGATGGCACCTGGCGGATGCGCGTGGAAGGGGTGTTGCGCCACGTTCCAGCCTTGGTGGACGAACGCACGCCCTCGTTCGACGCGGTGTTCGACGCCTTGCAGGCGGCCGCGACACGGGATGGACACCTGCCAGTCGTGCATGCCGGGCGACAGTTGATGGCACAGACCATGGTGCTGTCGCGCGAAACCGCGGCGGGTCGCATCGAACGTGCCGCGGTGCTGCATCTGCCAGCACCCGCCACTGCAGGCCACCGACCCACCCTCGACGCACTGGGCCATGACGGGGCCACGCTCACCCGGATGCGCAGCGCCCTGCAGCACACGCACGGGATGTCGCTGGTGGTCTCGCCACGCTGTGCGGGCAAGTCGGACACCTTGCAGGCACTCGCCCGGGAACTGGGCGCAGGGGGCCAGCGGGTCTTGCTGCTGGCGCGGCCATCGGGGGCGGAACTCGCCACGGCACTCGCCCAGGATCCCGATCACCTGCTGATCGACGAAGCGGGCGAAGCGGCAGCGATGGCCCTGCTGGCGGATGAAGTGCTCCAGGGCCGCCAGGTCGTTCTGGGTGTGGCGGCACCAGACCCCTGGTCGGCGCTGATGCGGCTGGAGCGCCTCGGCTGGCCCGTGGCACTGCTGGCAGGCGTGCTGCGCGGCGTGCTGGTGCAGAACCTGCTGCGCCTGAACTGCCCGTCCTGCAGCCGCCCGGTGACAACCGTGCAGGCCGGGCAGCCGCCCTCGGTACGCGGCAACGGCTGCGCGGACTGCGACCACACCGGTCAGGTCGGCCGCCAGGTAGTCAGCCGCTGGTTGCCGCTGACCCCGGTGCTGGCGGATCTGCTCGCCACCCACGCCTCGCCGCAGGCGTGGAACGCCGCCGCCACACGCGAGGGTTACACCGGCCTGCAGGACGCCGTGCTCGACTGGGTGAGTACCGGGCTGGTCTCGCTGGAGGAAGCCCGACGTGTTGCTGCGATGGCGGTCTGAGCTGCTGCTGGAGCTGCGCATGCGGGGCTGCCAGGCGCAGTTGCTCGGCGCTGGCTGGACGCAGCAGAGCCAGGCCTCGGCCAGTGCCGGCGGCAGTGGGGGCAGCGCACTC
>JBEEMX010000493.1:0-2882 GCA_041192465.1 Pseudomonadota bacterium
CGATGCAAACTCCGACGCCGAATAGACCGACGCGCCCGCCTCCGACACCACGACCTTGTCGATCTGGCGGTCGGGCGCGAGCTGTTGCAGGCGCTTGATCAGGTCGGCGGCGAGCTTGTCGGTCTCGCGGCTGGCGGTGCCGTTGCCGATGGCGATCAGGTTGACACCGTGCGTCGCGCAGAGCTTGGCCAGCGTGTGCAGCGCACCTTCCCAGTCGCGGCGCGGCTCGTGGGGGTAGACGGTGGACGTGTCGAGCACCTTGCCGGTGTCGCTCACCACCGCCACCTTCACGCCCGTGCGGATGCCGGGGTCCAGTCCCATCACGACGCGCTTGCCTGCGGGCGCGGCCAGCAGCAGGTCGCGCAGGTTCTCGCTGAACACCTTGATCGCCACCCCTTCGGCGCTCTCGCGCAGGCGGGTGAACAGGTCGCGCTCCAGGCTCAGGCTGAGCTTGACCTTCCAGGTCCAGGCGATGGTCTTGCGGATCAGGTCGTCGCTCGGGCGCTTGGCGTGGCTCCAGCCGAGGTGGATGGCGATCTTGCCTTCGGCCAGCGACGGCTGCCCCGCCTGCGGCTCTTCGGCCAGCGCGAGCTTCACGTCCAGCATGTCCAGCCCGCGACCGCGGAACACCGCCAGCGCCCGGTGCGAGGGCACGCGGCTGATCGGCTCGCCGTAGTCGAAGTAGTCACGGAACTTGGAGACGTCCGGGTGGTGCTCGTCCTTGCCGTCCATCCGCTTGGACTTGAACAGCCCCTCGACCCACAGCCACTCGCGCAGTTGCTTGACCAGCACCGCGTCTTCGGCCCAGCGTTCGCTCAGCAGATCGCGCACACCGTCCAGCACCGCCAGCGCGTCGGCAAAGCCGGCGTCTGCATTGAGGAAGGCGGCGGCTTCGGCCTTGGGATCCAGCGACGGATCGGCGAACAGCTTGTCGGCCAGCGGCTCCAGCCCCGCCTCGCGGGCGATCAGGCCCTTGGTGCGGCGCTTGACCTTGTACGGCAGGTACAGGTCTTCCAGCTCCTGCTTGGTCGGCGCGGCCTCGATGGCACTGCGCAGTGCAGAGGTCAGCTTGCCTTGTTCGTCGATGCTCTTGAGCACCGCGTCGCGTCGGTCCTCCAGCTCGCGCAGGTAGCCCAGGCGCGACTCCAGCTCCCGCAGTTGGATGTCGTCCAGCCCGTCGGTGACTTCCTTGCGGTAGCGGGCGATGAAGGGCACCGTGGCGCCGCTGTCGAGCAGGTCGATGGCGGCCTTGACCTGGGCCGGGCGAGCCTTCAGTTCCGATGCGATCTGAAGCAGGATTTTCTGGGCCTGTGGGGCGTGTTGTGCGTGTTCCAAACCGGTGTGCGAGGCAGTTCGAGAGGCGGCGGAGTTTGCCACAGGGCCACCGGCACGCTGGCGTCCTATGATCGTCCCATGAGTGCCCACGACCACCACGACCACGCCGATCACGCAGATCACGACCACCATGGCCACGGTCACCACCACGCCCCGGCGAATTTCAACGCCGCCTTCGCCATCGGCATCGGCCTGAACATCGCCTTCGTGGCGATCGAAGCCTTCTACGGCTGGAAAGTCAACTCGCTGGCACTGCTGGCCGACGCCGGGCACAACCTGAGCGACGTGATCGGACTGGTGCTGGCCTGGGGCGGCGCACTCGCCGGCAAGCTCACCCCCGACAGCCGCTACACCTACGGCCGCAAGCGCGCCAGCATCGTCGCCGCCTTCGTCAACGCCGTGCTGCTGCTGGTGGCGATGGGCTCGCTGGGCTGGGAGGCCGTGCTGCGGCTCCAGTCCCCCGAGCCAGCCGAGGGCGCGACCATGATGGCGGTGGCCGGTGTGGGCATTGTCATCAACGCCGCCACCGCGCTGCTGTTCATGCGCGGCAGTGAACACGACCTCAACCTGCGCGGCGCCTACCTGCACATGGCCGCCGATGCGCTGGTGTCGGCGGGCGTCGTGGTGGCGGGCGGGCTGGCACTGTGGCTGGGCTGGGCCTGGATCGACCCGGTGGTCAGCCTGCTGATCGCGGCCGTGATCGTCTGGGGCACCTGGAGCCTGTTCAAGCAGTCGCTGCACCTGCTGTTCGACGGCGTGCCCGACAGCGTGGACCTGGCCGCCGTGGACACCCTGCTCACCGCCCTGCCCGGCGTGGCGCGGGTCCATGATCTGCACGTCTGGGCGATGGGCACCACCGACATCGCCCTGACCGCCCACCTCGTCATGCCGGACGGTGGCGCCGACGACGCGTTCTTGCAGCACGCCACCACGCAATTGCACGACCGCTTCGGGATCGACCATGTGACGCTGCAGGCCATGCGCGTGCCGTTCAACCCTGGCTGCCGATCCTGACGCCACCGGCGAGGCTGGCAAGCTGGTCGCCACAACGCTCCTTCGTCCCTGCCGGCACCTTGCCCGTGATCGCCACCGACGCCGGTGCGGCCAGCATCCGCTCGAACTGCAGCCGCACCGCGTCAGCATCGATCGCCGCGATCTGCGCCATCCACGTCTCCGGCGCACGCACGCGGCCGAAGACGAACAGATCCTGCGCCGCGCCTTCCAGCCGGCGCTGCGACCGCTCACGGGCACGCACGCTGCGCACGGCAAGCTGGTTGCGGGCGCGCTCCAGATGCACCGGGTCGATCGAGGCCGCGTGTGCCTGCAGCAGCGTGGTGACTTCGGCGAACAGCGCGTCCAGGTGCTCGGGCGTGGTGGAGGCTTCGATGACGAACTGCCCCGCCAGATCCGACACGTCCGCCGAACACCCCGCGTAATACACCAGCCCCAGCCGCTCGCGCACCCGGTCGAGCAGCGGTGAACTCATGCCCTCGCCGAACACCGTCGCGGCCATCACGGCGGCGGGCATGTCGGGATCAGCCTGCGCC
>JBEEMX010000494.1:0-2873 GCA_041192465.1 Pseudomonadota bacterium
AAGCTGGTCCGAGGTGCTCAACCAGTACCAGCGCCGCGCCGACCTCGTGCCCAATCTCGTGGCCACCGTCAAGGGCGAGGCCAATTTCGAGCAGGAAACGCTCACCAAGGTGATCGAAGCGCGCTCCAAGGCCACCGCGATCCAGGCCACGCCCGAGCTGATCAACAACCCCGAGGCGTTCAAGAAGTTCCAGGCGGCCCAGGGTGAACTCAGTGGTGCGCTCAGCCGGCTGCTGGTCGTCACCGAAAACTACCCCAACCTGAAGGCCAACCAGGGCTTCCAGGATTTGCGCGTGCAGCTCGAAGGCACGGAGAACCGCATCACCGTGGCGCGCAACCGCTACATCAAGACGGTGCAGGACTACAACGTGCTCGCCCGCAGCTTCCCGACCAACCTGACGGCGATGGTCTTCCACTACGAGGTCAAGCCGAATCTGGCCGTGGCCAACGAGGCACAGATCAGCCAGCCGCCGGCGGTGAATTTCGACAAGCCGGCCGCGAAGTAACCCGACACTGCCGCACACCATGACCGCCCTGCTGCGAGGTCTGCTCACGTTCGGGCTGTGGCTGCTGGTCGCATTCGGCAGCCACGCCCAGGATCTTCAACCCGTTCCACCGCTCACCGACCGGGTGATCGACCAGACCGGCACGCTCCAGCCCGCCCAGCACCAGGCCCTGGTCGCCCAGCTCGCCGCACTGGAGCAGGAGGCGGGTTCTCAGGTGGTGGTCCTGCTCGTGCGCAGCACGCAGCCCGAGGACATCGCCGCCTACGCCCAGCGCGTCGGCGATGCGTGGAAGATCGGTCGCCGCAAGGTGGGCGACGGGCTGCTGATCGTGGTCGCCACGCAGGACCGGAAGGTGCGGATCGAGGTCGCCAAGACGCTCGAAGGCGCGATCCCCGATCTGATGGCCAAGCGCGTGATCAACGAGCAGATCACGCCGGCGTTCCGGCAGGGCGACACGGCGGGGGGCTTGTCCGCCGCGGTGCGCGTGCTGGGCGGCCTGATCAAGGGCGAAGGTCTGCCGGTGCCCACCAGCCCCGACAACACCGGCATGTCCAGCAGTGACCGCCTTGACCCGATGACGTGGATCCTGCTGACCGTGGTGATGCTGCCCATGTTCGCCAAGGCCATCGTCGGTGTATTCGGCCGCAAGCTCGGGCCGCTGCTGACCAGCGTGGGTGCGGGTGGCCTGACGTGGCTCATGACGGCCAGCCTCGCCGTGGCCGGAATGGCCGCGGTGGTGGGGTTGTTCGTGGCACTGGTGGTGGGCGTACTGGGGTTTCTCTCGCCAGGCATCACCCGTGGCCGGTCGTTTCCCTCGCCAGGGAGCTGGGGCGGGGGTGGAGGGTCATCGGGCGGCGGTGGATTCTCGTCAGGTGGTGGGGGTGACTTCGGCGGCGGTGGTGCCTCGGGAAGCTGGTGAACATGAACAACACGATGCCTGCTGCTGCACGTTTTCACCGCTCCTGGCGCTCATGGTGGCGACACCTCTGGTCGGATCGCAGCGATATCACCCGCGTCCTCGACACCGCGGCCATTGCCCGCCTCGAAGCACGCATCTCCGCCAGCGAGCGGCACCACAGCGGCGAAATCCGGCTGTGCGTCGAAGCGGCGCTGCCGTGGCGCTACCTGCGCAGCGGCGCCAGTCCACAGGAGCGGGCGCTGGCGATGTTCAGCAAGCTGCGCGTCTGGGACACCGAGCACAACAACGGCGTGCTGGTCTACCTGCTGCTGGCCGACCGGGCGGTCGAGATCGTGGCCGACCGCGCCCTGCACCGCCACATCGACCCCGACCAGTGGCAGGCGTTGATCGACGCGATGCAGCCGCTGCTGCGTCTGGGACGGCACGAGACGGCACTGCAGAACACGCTGTCCGCGCTCGACGAGGCGCTGCGCCACTGGTTCCCGGTCACGGCCGACCAGCGCAATCCGAACGAGCTGCCCGACCGCGCCGACCTGCGCTGAAACACCCACCCGCACGGGAGCACACAAGCAACACGCCCGCCGCAGGTTTGTACCTGGGCGGGCGGGCGTGAACCCGCTTGCACGGGTGGGTCGCAGCGAACTGCTTCGCTTACTTGCGGCGGAACTTCTGGATCGCAGCGATCTGGGCGGCCATGGCGGCAAACTCGCCTTGGGCACGGGCCAGATCGATGTCGCTCTTGGCGTTCTTCATTGCTTCTTCGGCTGCGCGCTTGGCTTCGACAGCCTTGGCTTCGTCGAGGTCATGACCACGGATGGCGGTGTCGGCCAGCACGGTCACGCGGTCGGGCTGCACTTCGAGAATGCCGCCAGCCACGAACACGAACTCTTCTTCACCGTTGTCCGCGCGCTGGATGCGCACGGCACCCGGTTTGATGCGGGTAATCAACGGGGTGTGCCGGGGGAGAATGCCCAGCTCGCCGTTCTCGCCCGGCAGTGCGACGAACTTGGCTTCACCCGAGAAAATCGAGCGTTCTGCCGAGACGACGTCAACGTGGATCGTTGCCATGTGCTTCCTTCTGAGGGGGTTGAAGAGGCGTCAGCAAACCAGGGGTGGCACCCTTCACGGCGCACCACCCACCAGGGTTCACTGCAGTTTCTTCGCCTTTTCGAAGGCTTCGTCGATGGTGCCGACCATGTAGAACGCCTGCTCGGGCAGGTGATCGCACTCGCCAGCCACGATCATCTTGAAACCACGGATGGTTTCCTTCAGCGGCACGTACTTGCCCGGCGAGCCGGTGAACACTTCGGCGACGTGGAACGGCTGCGACAGGAAGCGCTGGATCTTCCGTGCGCGGGACACGGCCAGCTTGTCTTCCGGTGCCAGCTCGTCCATGCCCAGGATGGCGATGATGTCGCGCAGTTCCTTGTAGCGCTGCAGCACCTGCTG
>JBEEMX010000495.1:0-2867 GCA_041192465.1 Pseudomonadota bacterium
CTTCCGCTTAGTTGCGGCGCGAACCATCAGGCGACCACCTCGGTAGAGTAAACCCAGTCGCCAGTGCCAATGCACGTAAGCCAGCAGCAACGACCGTGGCACCGAGCAATCCGACCCATGCTGGCGCATGCAGCGCCAGAACACCAACCAGAACCCAGCCACCAGCGAACGAACAAATGGCATACGGCCGATGGTCGCGAAAGGCGCTTGGGATCTCGTTGCATACGATGTCGCGCAGCACGCCACCGAATACAGCAGTAACCATCCCCATCATCACGGAAACGATAGCCGGCATGCCCTGGGTCAAAGCGACCTGTGTGCCGCCGGCGGTAAACAGGCCGAGCCCGACAGCATCCGGCCACTGCATCGCCCGTTCGGTGGGTTCGAAATGGCGGGTGCGCAAGAAGAACATTGCCGCGATGCACAGCAGCAACAGCGCCCACAGCCACGTCGCGCGCTCGACCCAGAAGAACGGGCGCCGATCAAGCAATACGTCGCGCAGGGTACCGCCGCCGAAGGCTGTGAGTCCAGTCACCATACAAACGCCTACGGCATCGAGTCGCTTACGTGCAGCCTCAAGCAGACCCGATATCGCAAACGCGAATATGGCCAAGGCTTCGACGATCATAAGACCGTCGGTGTGAGAGAGCGGTGAAAACTTTAACATTGCTACGTAACGGGGCCACGGGATTGAACTTGCGCCGCACCACTAGCGCTCGACAGACTCAATCAGCCGCTTCACTAAGGGCTGGCCATCCAGGTCAGTAGCATCCTGTGAAACCCTGAATGCTGCACGAAAACCTGTTGGAGGTTCGGGCAAAACCGCCGTGCCATGCAGCCAGACAACTGACTCTCGCTCCAACCCCTCATGCTCAAGGAGAAAGAGGGCCGTATCCAGCACGGAGTCGTCGGTGCCGGAAAGTAGAGCCGGAACGAGGTTCGCCAGGGGTTGCCAGTGATGAACAAGTGCCCCCAGCAGGTTCATGTCGATACCGAACACCAACCATCGGGCCGGCACGGCCACGGTGCAGGTGATGCCCTCTATGAGGGCATCACCCTCCCGTTCCGGTACTCCGAACACAGCGATTGCGGCAATCGGCGTCACGACTGGACTCCGGGCGCCATGCAGGCCAATGTGCGTGATCGGCGCCGACCCTCAGGACCCCAATGAGTCCCTGCGTTCATAGGTCGTTTGCCGCCGCGACGAAGTCGGGCCGCTCCAGCAACCATGAGACGACGAATCCCGCCAGCAGTCCCCAAAACGCAGCGCCGATGTTCAGCAGGCCAAGATCGGCCACCGTCACCAGGAAGGCAACCAGCGCCCCCAATGTGAATTTGTCCTTGAACGAGGCGACGAATGCAGCCTGCAATATGCGCAGCATGGCCAAGCCTGCAAGCGCCATGATGAAGGCCTTTGGTGCATGCAGCATCAAGCGCGTGAAGGCCGGGGACAGCAGCCCGAAGATCATGGCGAGCAGCCCGCAGAAGATCCCTCCGGTGTAGTGCCGCGACGGTTCGCCCGACGAAGTGATGATCGCATTCGTCGGCCCGGTCAAGCAAGTGCTGACGCTGCCGACCACTGCGCTCGCCAGGGCACCGACGCCACAGGCGACGGTGATGGCATCGACCGGCGGCTCATGTCCCGCAGCCTTCAGCACCGCAATGCCCTGGCCGTTCTGAACCACAAGGACGGTGATCGCCAGCGGCACGACCAGTTCAAACATCGCGCCCCAGGACCAGACGGGCGCGTGGATCACGGGTCGGACGAACTCCAACGCGCCGAGGCTGGCCGCATCGAATCGCGCCGCCAGAATCACGACCAGCGCGCCGACCAGCAAGGCCCCGATCAGCGGCGGCAAGCGTCGCCCCAGCCCGGGCAAGACCGTCAGCAACAGCCAGACAACGACCATGGGCGCCACAATGAGCGCATCGTCGTGCAACGAACGAACCAGATCGAGCCCGAAGCGCAGGAACACGCCCGCCACCATGCCCATCACGATCGGCATCGGCACCGCGTGCATGGCACGCTTGACCCAGCCGGTCGCCCCCAGCACCAGCATCAACGCTCCGGTCGCGTAGAACGCGCCAATCACTTCGGCGAAGCTGAGGTGCCCCAGTGCGGGGCCGACCAGCACGGTGCCGGGAATAGTCCAGAAAAAGGCGAGCGGCTGCCGATACAACCAACAGAAGAGGATGCTGAGCAGCCCGTTGACGAAGAACACGCCGAAGATCCACGACGCCAGTTCCGCGTCGCTCAACCCACCTCGGGTGCCGACTGACAAGATCACGGCCACTGGTGCCGTGGCGGCGAAAACCCAGCCGATGAAGCCGTTGGCGGCTTCACGCGGGCCAAAGTCGGCCAACACCTCACGCCAGTGCGGGATCGGGCCTGACGGCCGTTCGAGGTGGGAGAACATCAGCGCGTCCGATTTACCCGACTGAACTCACTCGCCATGGTGGGTGATGCCGCGGCTTTTCAGTCGATACACCATCTGCGGTCGTGTGATGCCCAGCAGCCGGGCAGCGGCGGCGACGTTGCCGTGCGCTCGGTCCAACGCTCTGCCGAGCAGCAGGGTTTCAATGTCGTCAAGTGAAACCTCGCTTTTGTCGTCGTCGATGCCGACGCCGAGCAACAGGCTATTGATGCGTTTCGATACACGCTCGACATCTGGTGCCGTCACATGTGCGTCGAACAAATGGGCGGTGCCGGCCTTGACAAGACTGCCTTCTCGGTCGACAGCGAACTGTTTCTCGTCGAACTGTTCACCGCTCGTGAAGAGTTGGGACGCGTCTATCACGGTGTTCTCGGCGGCCAGAATCACGCCACGTTCGATGACGTTCTCAAGTTCACGGATGTTGCCCGGCCA
>JBEEMX010000496.1:0-2856 GCA_041192465.1 Pseudomonadota bacterium
GCGCCAGCACGCGCTCGAAGCCCGCGGCCTGCACATCAGCTTCGACCTGTCGAACCATCTGGTGATCGTGGGCCTGTTCATCGGTGGCCTGATCCCCTACCTGTTCGGGGCAATGGCGATGGAGGCGGTCGGCCGCGCCGCGGGGAGTGTGGTCGTGGAGGTTCGGCGGCAGTTCCGCGACATCCCCGGCATCATGCAGGGCACCGCCAAGCCGGAATACGGCCGCGCGGTGGACATGCTGACCTCGGCGGCGATCAAGGAAATGATCGTGCCGAGCCTGCTGCCGGTGGTGGTTCCGGTGGTCGTGGGCCTGCTGCTCGGGCCGGCGGCGCTGGGCGGTCTGCTGATGGGCACGATCGTGACCGGCCTGTTCGTGGCCATCTCGATGTGTACCGGTGGCGGCGCCTGGGACAACGCCAAGAAGTACATCGAGGACGGCCACCACGGCGGCAAGGGCAGCGAAGCCCACAAGGCTGCTGTCACGGGTGACACCGTCGGCGATCCGTACAAGGACACCGCCGGCCCCGCGATCAACCCGCTGATCAAGATCATCAACATCGTCGCGCTGCTGATCGTTCCGTTGCTGTCGGGTGGCTCGGCGCCAGCACCGGCAGCCAAGGTCGAGGCAGCACCCACCGTGGCCTCCGCACCGGCAGCTCCCGCCGCGGAAGCCGATGCCGCCTCGATCAAGGTCGAGAACGGCGTCGTGAAGTTCTACTTCGCCTCCGGTGGAGCGGCCTTGGCGGACGGCGCCCCTGCCGCGCTGGCGGATGTCGTCAAGGCGATCGGGGAAGGCAAGATGGCCGTGCTCAGTGGTTTCCATGACACCAGCGGTGATCCGGCCAAGAACGCCGAGTTGGCCAAGCAACGGGCCTTCGCCGTGCGTGACGCGCTCAAGGCGCTGGGCGTCGCCGAGGACAAGGTCGAGCTGAGCAAGCCCGCCGAGTCCACGGGCAGCGGATCGGCTGCAGAAGCGCGTCGGGTCGAAGTGACGCTGAAGTAAAGCGACAGGGCTGGGGGAATTGCCGGCTTGATTCCCAGCAGCTTGCGATTCATTCTCACGGGCTGGCAGTGCAGGCATACAATGCTGCACTGCAACATAATCGCCCGCCACCATCCGGTGACGAAGCCCCCCCGGTAGTCAGAGGAATCGCAATGCTTTACCAACTCTACGAAGCCCAACGCGCGTTGCTCAGTCCGTTTGCCGAATTCGCGAGCGCCACCGGCAAGCTGTACAGCCACCCGCTGTCGCCCTTCGCCCAGGCACCTGGTTCGCTGCGAATGGCTGCCGGCTTCGACCTGGTACACCGCCTGACCAAGGAGTACGAGAAGCCGGCCTTCGGCATCACCTCGGTCGAGGTGGGGAGCGTCGATGTAGCCGTCCAGGAGCAGGTGATCGAGGCCAAGCCCTTCTGTCGCCTGCTGCGCTTCAAGCGTTACACCGACAACGCACAGATGCTGGAGCGCATGCGTGCGCAGCCGATCGTGCTGGTGGTCGCGCCGCTGTCCGGTCACCACTCCACGCTGCTGCGCGACACCGTGCGCACGCTGCTGCAGGACCACAAGGTCTACATCACCGACTGGGTCGATGCCCGCATGGTGCCGCTGGCGAGTGGCGAATTCCACCTGGCCGACTACATCACGTATGTGCAGGACTTCATCCGCCAGCTCGGCCCGGAGGTCAACGTGATCTCGGTATGCCAGCCGACGGTACCGGTACTGGCAGCGATCTCGCTGCTGGCCTCGAAAGGGGAGTTCACACCGCGCACGATGACGATGATGGGCGGTCCGATCGACGCCCGCAAGAGCCCGACTGCGGTGAACAACCTGGCGATGAACCGCACGCACGAATGGTTCGAGCAGAACGTGATCTACCGCGTGCCGCAGAACTTCCCCGGTGCCGGCCGCCGCGTCTACCCCGGCTTCATGCAGCACACCGGCTTCGTCGCGATGAACCCGGACCGCCACGCCAACTCGCACTGGGACTACTTCCTGGATCTGGTGCGCGGCGATGACGACAGCGCCGAGTCGCACCGCCAGTTCTACGACGAGTACAACGCCGTGCTCGACATGGACGCGGACTACTATCTCGAAACCATCCGCACCGTGTTCCAGGACTTCTCGCTGGTCCATGGCAACTGGAAGGTCAAGGGCGAGCTGGTCCGTCCGCAGGACATCACGACCACTGCACTGCTGACGGTCGAGGGCGAGCTGGACGATATTTCTGGCGCGGGCCAGACCGAAGCGGCGCACGGCCTGTGCAGCGGCATTCCGGCCGATCGCCGTCAGCACTATCTGGTGGAAGGCGCTGGTCACTATGGCATCTTCGCGGGCCGCCGCTGGCGTGAGATGGCGTACCCGCAGGTACGCAGTTTCATCTTGCAGCACCAGCAGGTGGCGCGGGCAACCGAAACCGACACTGCAACCGATGCGCCACGGCCCACGCCCGCCCGATCCAAGGGCAAGAAGGCACCAACCGCCGCCTGACGCGGCTTGCGGTCCACACGCCCACGCCCATGCCGACCCTGGCTGACCAGATTGACGCGGTGCTGCCGCAGACCCAATGCACCCGCTGCGGCTACCCGGACTGTCGGGCCTATGCCCAGGCGGTGGCGCAGAACGAAGCAGCGATCAACCGCTGTCCCCCTGGCGGCACAGCAGGTGTGGTGCGGCTCGCGGCAGTGACTGGCAAACCGGCGCTGCCGCTGGACAGCGCCTGTGGACTGGAGGGTCCGCTGACGGTGGCGGTCATCGACGAAGCGTGGTGCATCGGCTGCACGCTGTGCATCAAGGCGTGTCCGGTGGACTGCATCGTCGGTGGGCCCAAGCTCATGCACACCGTCATCAACGACGCCT
>JBEEMX010000497.1:0-2847 GCA_041192465.1 Pseudomonadota bacterium
GCACTGGCCAAGGGGCGTGGCCTGCCGCTGCTCTACAAGGGTGAGGACTTTGCACAGACGGACATTGAGCCGGTCTGGCGGGACTGACAGCGTGCCAATCTGTGCAATGATCTGTACAGACTCATCCCCAGGAACCCGCCATGCGCGCCATCACCTACACCGACGCCCGCAACAACCTTGCCAGCGAACTCGACCGTGTCCACAACGACTGTGACGTGACCATCATCACCCGCCAGAAGGCCGAGCCGGGGGTGCTGATGTCGCTGCGGGAATACGAATCGCTGATGGAGACCGCGCACCTGCTGCGGCATCCGAAGAACGCGATGCGCTTGATGAAGGCCATCGAGGACATCGAAGCGCGCCGCAACCTCGTTCGCCGCGAGCTGATCGAGGACTGACGGTGATGATCCTGTCGTTTCACCCGCAAGCCTGGGATGACTACCTCTACTGGCAGCAGACCGACAAGGCCACGCTGCGCCGGATCAACGCCCTGATCCGCGACATCCAGCGCGACCCCTTCGATGGCATCGGCAAGCCGGAGCCGCTGAAATTCAACTTCAGCGGTTACTGGTCACGCCGCATCGACGACGAGCACCGGGTGGTCTACAAGGTACTGGGGGACGAGGTGGTGCTGGCGCAGTTGCGGGGGCATGACGACTGAGGCGCAGCCTCCCGCAGCTTCAACCGCTTGCCCCGTGCCCGGATATTGAGCGCCTCCACCCCGAGCGAGAAGGCCATCGCCGCATACAGGTAGCCCTTGGGGATGTGGACATCCAGTGCCTCGCCGGTCAGCGCCATGCCCACCATCACCAGGAAGGCCAGCGCCAGCACCTTGACCGACGGGTGCGCGTCCACGAAGTCGCCGATCGGCTTGGCGGCGAAGAGCATCACGCCCACCGACGCGACCACGGCCGCCACCATCACGCCGATCTGGTCCACCATGCCGACCGCGGTGATCACCGAGTCGAGCGAGAAGACGATGTCGATCACGCCGATCTGGCCAATCGTCGCCCACAGCGCACGCTGGCTGGCGGTCTTGAGTGCAGCAGCGTCGGTCACCGGGGGCGGCGGGCCATCGTCTTCGCGGGCCTCGACCTCGACGAAGATCTCGTGCGACGCCTTGTAGAGCAGGAACAGGCCGCCGCCGAGCAGCACGAGGTCACGCCCGCTGATGCCGTTGCCCAGCACGGTGAACAGATCCTCCTTCAGACCCATCACCCAGCTCAGCGAGAACAGCAGCATCAGCCGCGACACCATCGCGAAGCCGAGGCCGAGTCGCCGCGCCAGGTCACGCTGCTCGGGCGGCAATCGGCCGACGAGGATGGAGATGAAGATGATGTTGTCGATGCCCAGGACAATTTCCAGGGTGGTCAACATCGCGAAGGCGATCCAGAGGTTGGGATCGAGGAGGAAGTTGAAGGTGTCCATGGGCCGCACTCTAGGGAGCGAGATACTTCGCGTACAGTCGTTTGATCCGAAGGTTTACTTCGTAAAAACGGAAATATTCAGACACCCATCCAGACGCCCTGCCCCATGCTGAACTACCGCCACCTCCACTACTTCTGGGCCGCCGCCAAGGCCGGCGGCGTGATGCGTGCCAGCGAGCAGCTCCACACGACGCCGCAGACGCTGTCGGCGCAGATCAAATTGCTGGAAGGCAGCCTCGGCTGCGCGCTGTTCCGCAAGCGCGGGCGCGGGCTGGAGCTGACGGACGACGGCCGCGCGGCGCTGGGGTATGCGGACCAGATCTTCGCGCTGGGGGCCGAACTGGAAGCGGCGATCGGGCCGGCTCGGCGGGGTCAGGCGCTGCCCGAATTCCGCGTGGGCATCGCCGACCAGGTGCCAAAGTCCATCGCCTACCGCTTGCTGGAGCCGGCGCTCGACGGGCCGGAGCGGGTGCGGCTGCTCTGCCATGAGGGCACACTGGCGGATCTGCTGGCGCAACTGGCGGTCCACCGGCTCGACCTCGTGATCGCCGACGAGGTGATGGCACCGAACCTGAGCGTGAAAGCCTACAGCCACCCGCTGGGCACCACCGCGATGAGCTTCTTCGCCACGCCCGCGCTGAAGGCCACGCTGCAAGGCGAATTCCCGCAGTGTCTGGACGGCGCGCCCATGCTGATCCAGGGGGCGGCGTCGGCGATGCGGCGGCGGCTGGACGGGTGGCTGGGGGAACTCGGCGTGCGGCCGCAGCGCGTCGGAGAGTTCGACGATGCGGCGCTGCTGAAAGCCTTTGGCGCCGAAGGACGCGGCGTGTTCATGGCGCCGACGGTGCTGGAGGCACAGACCTGCGCGCAGTACGGCGTGGCGGTGCTCGGTCGCTCGGAGACGCTGGTGGAGGCGTTCTACGCGATCTCGGTGGAGCGGCGCATCACGCATCCCTGCGTCGTGGCGATCACGGCGGCGGCGCGGGGGCAGTTCCTCGCCCAGGCCGGGGCGGGACAGGGCCGCTGACGCACGGGGGCGGTGGTCGATCGGCGCGCCACAATGCGGACTCTTCATCGCTCCAGTGGCGGCGAGCGCCACCTGTCCCATGCACTTCGACCTCAACGACGAACAGAAAATGGTGATCGAGACGGTGCGCCGTTTCATCCGCGAGGAACTCCGCCCGCTGGAGAACCGACTGTAACACGATGGCCAGCTCGACGACGCCACCGCCCGCGCGGTCCACGAAAAAGCCAAGGCGCTCGGTCTGTACGCACTGAACATGCCCGAGGCGCTCGGCGGCGGCGGGCTGTCGAACCTGGACCGCATCCTGTGCGAAGAGCAGTTCGGCCACACCAGCGACTATCTGATCCGCCGCGCCTTCGGCAACGTCTACGAGCCGCTGCTGCACTGCCAGGGCGC
>JBEEMX010000498.1:0-2838 GCA_041192465.1 Pseudomonadota bacterium
GGTGGCAGTGCCGGAATAGGTGAGCTTGACGACGACATCGGTGACGGCAGGCTGGCTGAGCGAGACGGTGTAGCCGGAGGCGACTTCGCCTTCGACGACAGAGCCGGGGCCGGTGATCGAGACGAGGCAGGTGTCCTCTGGCCCCTTCGGTCCGGAGTCGTCGGTGATCGACGTGGTGACGCTGGCGTGGGCGGGGTCGATGTTGACGATCGCGGCGTCGTTGGCGGACAGGCCCGCGATCGTGACGGTGAATGGCTCCGCGCCTTCGGCCAGCGCGTCGTCTAGGGTGGGAATGTCGAAGCTGACCAGGGTCTGACCTGCCGGGATCGTGACCGAGAGGGTTGGCGTGAAGTCCTGGCCGGCCGTGGCGGTGCCCGCGTAGGCCAGCGTTACGGTCACGTCGATGGGGGAGGGGTGCGACAGAGCGATGGTGTAATTGGCGGCGGTCTGGCCTTCCACTACGCTGGACGGGCCGTCCAGGCGAACGACGATGTCAGCCGCTTCGAAAACGGGGGAATCGGTCTGGGCGCCGCCGTTGAAGAGGTCAGTACCTTGCTGGAACTGATCGTACGCATACTGGTACTCCTGTGGCGAGACCACCTCGATGACGCGGTCCACGATGACGCCGGCCTGCAGCGATCCATCGCCACCTTCCGCCCCGGCACCAGTGACGAAGTCAAGTTCACCGTTATCCAGGCGTGCGACCAGTTTGTCGAGTGCCGGATCGCCGGTGGTGAGGAATTGCTTGCCCTCGACCGTCAGCTGCACG
Source organism: Pseudomonadota bacterium (assembly GCA_041192465.1). GTDB lineage: Bacteria > Pseudomonadota > Gammaproteobacteria > Burkholderiales > Burkholderiaceae_C > Sphaerotilus. The sequence goes on from JBEEMX010000498.1 coordinate 770, forward strand.
ATGCCTCGCTGTTCGGTGAGCAGTACATCGCCCTTGTGGATCACGTCGCCGAGCTTGAGCGGCGTGGTGCTGCCGTCGTCCATGCGCTTGACGGCGCCCCCCCACAATCCCGTGACCACGCCCGCCGGCATGCGGGTGGGGACGTAATGCACGTTCAGCGACGACGCATCATGGCGGTGAGCCGCCTCTGCGTGGTTGGAGGTGGCGCGGGTAGACGCCGATGCAGCAGTGGACTTGGAGGCGGGCATGAGAAGCCTTTCGACGAAACGCGAAACCGAGGAGCGTGCGTCGCCCGGACCTGTTCGGCACTGGGGGCGCGGTTGTCGTCGATATCGGCGTGCGGTCGATCGGTCTTGAGCCTTTGTCCAGGGCGCCTTGCCTCCGCAGTCAGGTGCTCGGAACGAAGGTATCGATTGCGTCCGTGATGAGGCCGTCCAGCCCGAGGTCAAGCAGCAGATCGGCCCGCAGGGTGTCGTTGACCGTGTAGGCCAGCACCCGCAGTCCGTCGTGGTGCAGTGCGCGCACGAGTTCCTCGGTGACGAGCGACTCTTCGAGAATCACCGCCACGCAGTCCAGCCGCTCGGCGATGTCGAAACAGTCGGGCGCCAGGGCGTCCAGCAGCAAGGCCCGTGGCAGCTCTGGCACCGCCTCGCGGGCGGCGGCCAGCGTGCGGGGTTCGAAGGAACTGAGCAGCGGCCAGACGCTCAGACCATCCCGCACCGCTTCGCCCCAACGCTGCCGGACGGTCTGCGCCACGACCTGTCCGGTGCGCTCTTCGTCGCCAGGCGCCGGCTTGAGTTCCAGATTGAGCAGATGCCCATTGCGTAGACAGAAGGCGGCGATGGCGTCCAGGCTGGGTGGTGGCTCACCGGCGTGCAGGCGGCTGTGCCAGCCGCCGGCGTCCAGCCGCGAAAGATCGGCCCAGTTCAGCTCGCCCGCGCTGCCGGCGGCGTCGGTGGTGCGCTCCAGCGTGTCGTCGTGCAGCAGGAAGGGCACGCCGTCTGCACTCAGCTTGACATCGCACTCGAAGGCCCGCCAGCCCAGCGCAGCCCCAGCGCGAAAGGCGGCCAGCGTGTTTTCGGGGGCAAGCCGACCGGCGCCGCGGTGGGCGATCCAGGTCGGGTAGGGCCAGGGCGTGACCGCGGCCGCGGCCGGGATCGGTTGCTCGGGATCGTCGTCGTTCGGCAGGGTACGGTTCGGGCTCATGGTGGCACTCCAGCGCGGGCGAAGTCTGCAGTCTGCAGCATCTGGGCGCAGCGTGGCGTTGCACCGCATCAGGTGAAGCGGTTTGGTACAAACAACACTTGCCAAGGCGCCAAAGCACTTGCCTGTGGGCTGAAATGGCCGCTGCGGTAGCATGGCGGGCTCTGCGCGCCCCCCGCGCGCTGCTGCTTTCGCGGCCACATGAACGCACCGCTCCCCCTGAATCCGCTCCTGCAAATGCCCGGTACTGCCTTGGACCCGGCGCACGCCGAACCTCGCCTGCGCGAGATTCCGTACAACTACACCTCGTTTTCGGACCGCGAAATCGTGATCCGGTTGCTCGGTGCGCCAGCTTGGACCCTGCTCGACCGCCTGCGCGGTGAGCGCCGCACCGGCCGCTCCGCCCGCATGCTCTATGAGGTGCTGGGCGACATCTGGGTCGTGCAGCGCAATCCGTACCTCGAAGACGACCTCATCGACAACCCGAAGCGGCGTCAGTTGCTGATCGACGCGCTGCACCACCGCCTCGGCGAGGTCGAGAAGCGCCGCGATCCGGGCAACGATGCCGGCCGCGATGAACTCGTGGGTGAGCTGCTGACGGCTGCCCGCGGTGCGGTCGAGCGTTTCGGCGAACGGTTCCGCAGCGTCTGTGACCTGCGCCAGCGCACGAAGAAGGTGCTGGGTCGCCACACGCGCAAGGACAACCTGAAGTTCGACGGACTGAGCCGCGTTTCGCACGTGACCGACGCGACCGACTGGCGCGTCGAGTACCCCTTCGTCGTGCTGACGCCAGACACCGAGGCCGAGATGGCCGCGCTGGTGGCGGGTTGCGTCGAACTGGGCCTGACGATCATCCCGCGTGGCGG
>JBEEMX010000499.1:0-2837 GCA_041192465.1 Pseudomonadota bacterium
CGGCCTTCGCCGAGTGGCGCGCCATCGTCGGGCCGATCTTCGCGCAGCCGCCGCAGGTCGAGCATTTCGTGCTGCTGGCCAAGTCGGCCGAGCCGCGCTGAGGGCGCTCACCATGGCTGGCCCGAACGTCGATTTCTGGCGATCGGGCTGGTGCGGTGTTGAGCCTCCATGCTGGCATTTGCGTTGAATTCGGCAACATTGCCGCAGCGGAAAATCCGTAGCCTTTCGCATTGAATGGCTGATTGCCCATTTGACCCGATGACCTGATGACCGACGCCTTGCCCCTCGCCCGCTACCGCTTCACCGCCCGCTTCGCCGACGACCTGCTGCTCCCGCCCTACGCCGGCTTCCTGCTGCGCGGCGTCTTTGGTGCGGCGCTGCGGCGCACGGTGTGCATGACCGGGCTGGACCGGTGCGGTGAATGCCCGTTGCAGCGCACCTGTGCGTATCCCGCGCTGTTCGAGGTGCCGCCGCAGCCGACGCAGTTTGCCCAGCAGTTCAGCCAGTTGCCCAACCCCTACGTCATCGAGCCACCCCCGCCGACCACGGCACCTCAGGTGCTGCCCGCCGGCGAGCCGCTGGTGTGGCACATGGTGCTGATCGGCGAGGCGACGCTGGACCGGCTGGCGCTGATCGTCCGCGCCTGGGAGCGGGCCTTGCGCCAAGGGCTGGGTCCGCAGCGGGTGCCGGGCGAGCTGCTGGCAGTGGAGCGGGTGGACGAAGCCGGGGATCTGACCCTTGCAGAACCGGCCACGACCGAGGTGACCCTGCACTTCCACACGCCCTTGCGCCTGCAGCACCAAGGCCAGCCGCTCGGCCCCGACCGGCTCGATGCCCGCACGCTGCTCAGCCAGACGCTGCGCCGCACGAACCTGGTGCTCGACCTGCACCTGGGCATCCGGCCGGCGCCGTTCGATGCCTCGACGCTGCTGGCCGCCGTGGCGCCGACGTTGTCCGACGACCGCCGCGACTTGTGCTGGCACGACTGGCCGCGCTACTCGGGGCGGCAGAAGCAGGAGATGAACCTGGGCGGCGTCATGGGCGCGTGGACGCTGCGGGCCGATGCGGCGGCGCTGGCACCGTTCCTGCCGTGGCTGCGGCTGGGGCAGTGGCTGCACCTGGGCAAGAACGCGACGATGGGGCTGGGGGGGTATCGGCTGGTGCGCATTCCAGCGGACATGACCGCGCCGCGCCGTGATCTGATGGATGTGCTGACCGCGCTGGACCGATCCGAGCGCCTGGCCCTGGACACCGATACCGACACCGATCTTCTGGACAACCTTCCATGACCACTCTCATCAGTTTCCTGGGCAAGAGCCAAGCCGATTCCAAACACGGCTACCGCCCCGCCAGTTACCGTTTCGACGCGGGTTTCCTGCGCACCGTGCCGTTTTTCGGCATGGCGCTCACCGAGTATCTGCAACCTGACCGCCTGGTGCTCGTGGGCACGGCGGGCAGCATGTGGGATGTCTTTTTCGACCGCGAGGCGGCGGGTGATGACGACGGATTGCTGGCGCTGATGGACGCCGCGGCGGGCGACCGCGTGACGGCCGAGATGCTGCAGTCGCACGCGGGGCGGCTGTCGCAGCGGCTGGGGATTCCGGTGGACTGCGTGCTGATCGGGTATGCGCGGGATGCGGCGGAGCAGGCGGAATTGCTGCACCAGTTGGCGGGCGTGGTGGGCGAGGGCGAGCGGGTGGCGCTGGACGTGACGCATGCGTTCCGCCATTTGCCGATGCTGGCGCTGGTGGCGGCGCGGTACCTGGGCAAGGTGCGCGGGGTGGAGATCGACGACATTTACTACGGTGCGCTGGCGATGCCGACGCCGGGCACGGATGAAACCCCGGTGCTGCGGCTCAAGGGCATGCTGTCGATGCTGGACTGGGTGGATGCCATGTCCTCGTATGACAAGGATGGGGATTACGGGGTGTTTGCGTCGTTGTTGCAGCAGGATGGTTTGCCGCCGGAGCGGGTGCGTTTGCTGGAGCAGGCGGCGTTTTTCGAGCGCACGAACAATGCGACCGGTGCGGCGATGAAACTCACGGGCGTGTTTTCGTCGGTGGAAAAACATGCGGGGGTGATGGCGCGGCTGTTCCGGGATCGGCTGGTGTCGCGGATCGACTGGTTCCGCCGGTCGCAGCGGCACGCGAAGGAGCTGGCGCTGGCGGATGCGTATCTGGCTCGGCGGGATTATCTGCGGGCGTCGGCGTGTTTGCAGGAGGCGTGGATCACGCGGGAAATCGAGCAGCGGCCGGAGGGTGCGGGCGTGGTGCTGGATTTCGACACGCGGGATGGCTGCAGGCGGGAGGGGATGCACCGCAGCGATGAATTCAAGCAGCTCTGCCATTTGCGCAACGCGATGGCGCACGGATTGAAGCCGGACGCGAGCAATCGGCGCACGATGGAGTTGCTGCAGGACGAGACGCGCTTGCGTGGGCGGCTGGAAGAGATTCGCCGACAATTGTTTGCGGCGGCGCGGTGAACTGCGGCGCGGCTGCGCTACACTGCAGTCCGCCGATTCAGACCGATGAGACAGACTGTACTTCCGGGAGCACAGTCCGCAAGACTGCCCATGCCGACCATCAGCTTTTCGCACCGCCGATTTGTCTGCAAGCGCCCTCGCAAGTGCTTGTCAGCATTGAGGAATCCGGTGTGTGAAGTCTGAATCGGTTCCCTGACTTTGAAGGGATTAAGACGTTCCATTTCAGTTCTCCCGTTGCACCACGGACCGTCTGAATCGGTTCCCTGACTTTGAAGGGATTAAGACTCCGCTGACAAAGTCGGTGAATCAGGTGCCGCGGTCTGAATCGGTTCCCTGACTTTGAAGGGATTAAGAC
>JBEEMX010000500.1:0-2837 GCA_041192465.1 Pseudomonadota bacterium
TGGCCGACTGCGTGCTGGTGCCGCAGATCTTCAACGCGCAGCGCTTCAAGTGCCGGCTTGACCATGTGCCCACGGTGATGCGCATCTTCGCGACCTGCATGGCGCTGCCGGCGTTCCAGGCAGCACAACCGTCCGCCTGCCCGGATGCCGATGCCTGATTGCCTGCACGCGCCAGCGCCCGAGGACTGGTGGCGGCCGGCGTTTGCACATCCCCGCGTCGGTGCGGTGATGACCGGGCGTTCTGGTGGGGTGAGTCTGCCGCCGTTCGACAGCTTCAACCTGCGCGACAGGCTCGGGGACGATCCGCTGGCGGTGCAGTCCAACCGGGCGCAATTGCAGGCCATCGTTGGCCGGCCGATGCAGTTGCTGTCACAGGTGCATGGCGCGGCCGTACACACGCTGACGGCGTTGTCCGGCTCGGACGAGGCGCTGCCGATCGCGGATGCGGTGGTGACGGCCTCGGCGGACGTGGCCTGCGAGGTCCAGGTGGCCGATTGCCTGCCGGTGCTGTTCGCGCATGTGGGTGGTCGGGCGGTGGGTGCGGCGCATGCGGGTTGGCGCGGGCTGGCGGGTGGTGTGCTGGAGGCGACGCTGGCGCGTGTCGGCACCTTGGCGGGCGCGGCGGCGAGCGAGATCGAATGCTGGCTCGGCCCGTGCATCGGTCCGACGCGGTTCGAGGTCGGGGCCGATGTGCTGCGGGCGTTCGGAGCTTCGCCCGAAGTGCCTGGGCCGTTCTTCCGGGCCAGCCTGCCGGGCAAGTGGCTGGCCGATCTGGCCGGGCTGGCCCGCCAGCGCCTGCACGCGGCGGGCGTCGAGCGTGTCGCGGGCAACGACGGTCGAACCGACTGGTGTACCCGCAGCCACCCGCGGCGTTACTTCTCCTACCGCCACAGCCCCCGCACCGGGCGCATGGCGGCGCTGGTCTGGTTGCGTTGAGTGTTCACGCTGGCGGAACGTCAGACGCTGCGCTGCGGGTGACTTGTGCCATCTCCTCGGCCGCTTCTGCCTGACGCTTCTTGCGACGCAGAGGCGTGCCGAGCAGGTACAGAACCAGTGACAGCGGCCCGGCGCCATATAGCAAGAAGGTGACGATGGCCCCGAGCACGGTGCCGTGGGGATGGGTGGCTTCGGCCAGCGCCATCATCAACGTGACATAAAGCCACGCAATTGCGACCAAGTACATGGGTATTTTCAGCTATCTGACCGGCTACTGCCAGCAAGGTGGTTGTATGGATGCGGCATGCATAATGCCCGTGAATGCAGTTTTCATGCACCGGAGCAGATGAATGAACCCGTTTGGCAAGCCTATGTTCAATGCGCCCGACCTGGGGCCGGATGTCGCCGGTCTGTTCAAGACCCTGTCGCAACTGCAGATTCCGCCGGCCGAACTCTCGCGCATCCAGGGTGAATACCTGCGCAGTGCCGGCGAGATCTGGAACTCCAGTCTGAGCGCGGGCGGCAAGGTCACGTTGCCCAAGGACCGGCGTTTTTCCGCACCGGAGTGGAGCGACAGCCCGATGGCCGGTTTCGCCGCCGCCACCTACTTGCTCAACGCGCGCACCTTGATGGCGCTGTCCGAAGTCGTCCAGGGGGACGAGAAGACCCGCGCCCGCATCCGCTTCGCGGTTCAGCAGTGGGTCGATGCGGCGGCTCCCTCCAACTACCTTGCGCTCAACCCGGAAGCCCTGAAAAAGGCGGTCGATTCCAAGGGCGAGAGCCTGACGCAGGGCATGAACCACCTGCTCGGCGACCTGAAGCAGGGCCATGTCTCGCAGACCGACGAATCTCTGTTCGAGGTGGGCCGCAATGTGGCCACCACCGAAGGCGCCGTTGTGTTCGAGAACGCGCTGTTCCAGTTGATCGAATACAAGCCGCTGACGGCGCAGGTGTTTGAAAAACCGATGCTGTTCGTGCCGCCGTGCATCAACAAGTTCTACATCCTCGACCTGCAGCCCGACAACTCGGTCATCCGCTACACCGTCGAGCAGGGCCACCGCCTGTTCGTCGTGAGCTGGCGCAATCCGACCGACGACATGGCGGCCACGACCTGGGACGACTACATCGAGCAAGCCGTTCTGAAGGCGATCAGCGTCACGCAAGAGATCACCGGTGCCGAGACGCTGGACATGCTGGGCTTCTGCGTCGGGGGCACGATCCTGTCCACCGCGCTGGCCGTGCTGGCGGCGCGGGGTGAGCACCCGGCTGCGAGTCTGACACTGCTGACCACGCTGCTCGACTTCAGCAGCACGGGCATCCTGGACATCTTCGTGGACGAAGGCTCGGTGCGTCTGCGCGAGATGACGATCGGGCCGGACGCGCCGCAAGGCCCCGGCATGCTCAAAGGCAAGGAACTGGCGAGCACCTTCAGTTTCCTGCGTCCGAACGATCTGGTCTGGAACTACGTGGTGGGCAACTACCTCAAGGGCGAGACGCCGCCGCCGTTCGACCTGCTGTACTGGAATTCCGACAGCACCAACCTGCCCGGCGCGATGTACTGCTGGTACCTGCGCCACACCTACCTGCAAAACGAGCTGAAGGTGCCCGGTGCGCTGACCGTGTGCGGCGAAAAGATCGACCTCGGTGCAATCCAGGCACCGGTCTACCTCTACGCCTCGCGTGAGGATCACATTGTTCCCTGGGACTCTGCCTTTCAGAGCACGCGCATCTTCAAGAGTCCGCGCCGCTTCGTGCTGGGGGCTTCGGGACACATTGCAGGCGTCGTCAATCCGCCCGCCAAGAAGAAACGCAACTACTGGACCAACGAGACCGCCGCTGAATCGGCCGATGCGTGGCTGGAAACCGCCACCAGCCATCCCGGTAGTTGGTGGACCGACTGG
>JBEEMX010000501.1:0-2836 GCA_041192465.1 Pseudomonadota bacterium
CGTCGGTTCGTGCGCTGGCCTCCCTGGGCATCCGCATCGCGTCGATCTCCGACGTGACGCCGGTTCCGCACAACGGCTGCCGCCCGCAAAAGCGTCGCCGTATCTGATGCTGGATTCCTGTCCGCGATCGCGGACAGGATGAATTGCGTCAAATTGCGCTACAATCGCAGGTTTTCCGGCGAATGCCTTGTGCGTTCGCCGGAAAATTCGTCATTGCGACCATCAAGGTGTTTTGGCTTTACGGCCGCTGCACTGCGTTAAGACCACCGTTTCGCGGATTCCCGCGGGACTCGCGCACGAATTGCGTGCGTCAGATTGAAACACAAGGACAACGTCCGTGGCACGTTACCTCGGCCCCAAGGCCAAACTCTCCCGCCGTGAAGGCACCGACCTGTTCCTGAAGAGCGCCCGCCGCTCGATCAGCGACAAGTCGAAGTTCGAAACCAAGCCGGGCCAGCATGGCCGCACCTCGGGTTCGCGCACCTCGGACTACGGCCTGCAACTGCGTGAAAAGCAGAAGGTCAAGCGCATGTACGGCGTGCTGGAAAAGCAATTCCGCCGCTACTTCGCCGAAGCCGAGCGCCGCAAGGGCAACACCGGCGCCACGCTGCTGCAACTGCTGGAATCGCGCCTGGACAACGTCGTCTACCGCATGGGCTACGGTTCGACCCGTGCCGAAGCGCGTCAGATGGTGTCGCACAAGTCGATCACGGTCAACGGCCAAGTCGTCAACATCCCGTCGTTCTCGGTCAAGGCCGGTGACGTCGTGTCGGTGCGCGAAAAGGCCAAGAAGCAACTGCGCATCGTCGATGCACTGAAGCTGGCTGACTCGATCGGCCTGCCGGCCTGGGTGTCGGTTGACCTGAGCAAGATGGAAGGTACCTTCAAGAAGGCGCCTGACCGCGACGAATTCGGCGCCGAGATCAACGAATCGCTGATCGTCGAACTGTACTCGCGCTGATCCATGTGATCCGTGAGATGGCGCGCACCGGAGCGTGCGTGCCTCAGACCCCACCGCATCCCGGGTGCGCTGGGGTCTTGCCTCGCCCGGTGGGTCCATCAGCCTTATCGGTGTAACGAGCCGAGGGTATTGACAGGAACTTTGAATGCAAACCAATCTGCTGAAGCCCAAAGCCATCAACGTCGAACCGCTGGGCGGACACCGCGCCAAGGTGACGCTGGAGCCGTTCGAACGTGGTTATGGTCACACGCTGGGCAATGCACTGCGCCGCGTCCTGCTGTCGTCGATGGTGGGCTTCGCGCCGACCGAAGTGACGATCGCTGGCGTGCTGCACGAATACTCGACGGTGGATGGCGTGCAGGAAGACGTCGTTCACATCATGCTGAACCTCAAGGGCGTGGTGTTCCGTCTGCACAACCGCGACGAAGTGACGCTGGTGTTGCGCAAGGAGGGCGAAGGCCCGGTCACCGCGCGTGACATCCAGACGCCGCACGATGTCGAGATCATCAACCCGGACCTGGTCATTGCGCACCTGGCCCAGGGTGGCAAGCTCGACATGCAGATCAAGGTCGAGAAGGGCCGTGGCTATGTGCCGGGCACGATGCGCCGCTACGCCGACGAGCCGACCAAGAGCATTGGCCGTATCGTGCTGGACGCGTCGTTCTCGCCGGTTCGCCGCGTGAGCTACACCGTCGAGAGCGCCCGCGTCGAGCAGCGCACCGACCTGGACAAGCTGGTCATGGAAATCGAGACCAACGGCGCGATTTCGCCGGAGGAAGCGATCCGTGCCTCGGCCAAGATCCTGGTCGAGCAGCTCGCCGTGTTCGCGCAGCTCGAAGGCAACGACCTGGCCGGCATCGTCGAACCTGCACCGCGTGCGCAGCACTTCGATCCGATCCTGCTGCGTCCGGTCGATGAGCTGGAGCTGACCGTGCGTTCGGCCAACTGCCTGAAAGCCGAGAATATCTACTACATCGGCGACCTGATCCAGCGCACCGAGACCGAGCTGCTGAAGACCCCGAATCTGGGTCGCAAGTCGCTCAACGAGATCAAGGAAGTCCTCGCCTCGCGTGGCCTGACCCTGGGTGCTCGTCTCGAGAACTGGCCGCCGCAAGGTCTCGACAAGCGTTGATCGCTGATTGAGATTGATCTACCGCACGCTTTGAACGTGCAACCGGCGGTACCTGATCCGGCCGCCGGCAATTGAACCAGAAGGAATTCTCATGCGCCACCGTAACGGCCTCCGCAAACTGAACCGCACTTCGTCGCACCGCCTGGCGATGCTGCGCAACATGGCCAACTCGCTGATCCAGCACGAAGCCATCAAGACCACGGTCCCCAAGGCCAAGGAACTGCGCCGCGTCGTCGAGCCGCTGATCACGCTGGGCAAGACCCCGACGCTGGCCAACAAGCGCCTCGCCTTCGACCGCCTGCGTGACCGCGACAACGTCGTCAAGCTGTTCGCCGTCCTCGGCCCGCGTTACGCCGCCCGTCCGGGTGGCTACAGCCGCATCCTGAAGATGGGCTACCGCGTTGGCGACAATGCGCCGATGGCCTTCGTCGAGCTGGTGGATCGTCCGGATGCGGATGCTGCGCCTGTTGACGCCGCTGAGTAATCACGTTATAGTCTAAGTCTCAGTCGCGGGGTGGAGCAGTCTGGTAGCTCGTTGGGCTCATAACCCAAAGGTCGTAGGTTCAAATCCTGCCCCCGCAACCAAAAAGATTCAGACCGTTTGAACGAAACACCAGAGTCGTTCAAGCAAGCAGTAAAGTTTTACAGTTTCAGTCGCGGGGTGGAGCAGTCTGGTAGCTCGTTGGGCTCATAACCCAAAGGTCGTAGGTTCAAATCCTGCCCCCGCAACCAAACGTCCAAAA
>JBEEMX010000502.1:0-2826 GCA_041192465.1 Pseudomonadota bacterium
GGGGACACGCAGGTGCTGACCCCGCACGGGTGGGTCCGCCTCGATGGCATCACGGATGAACTGATCCACGACGGCGTGGAGTTCGTGGAACATCGTGGCCTCCTGTTGCGGGGAACGCAGGAGACTGTTACAGTGGATGGCGTTTCAATGACGCCGGACCACGAGGTACTGACCAATGACGGATGGAAGCAGGCATCACAATACAACGCACGGCATGTCGGGGCACCCGGCGTTCTGGGTGTGGCGCTCGATGCGCGACCGCTGCCGACTGCCGACGCATCAGGCATGGGCGAACTATGGCGGCCGTGGGATTCGGGTGTGCTCCCGATGGGAGGAGTCCTTCGAGAATTTCTGGGCGGACATGGGGCCGACCTATGCGCAGGGCCTGGACCTCAACCGCATCGACAACAACGGGGGGTACAGCTCGGAGAACTGCGACTGGATCAACCGCGAGGGGAACTGCAACAACAAGCGGAACAACCGCATCCTGCAGACGGCCTCGGGTCCGATGACCGCAGCGCGGGCTGCACGGAAGTACGGGGTGGGTATCACGACAGTGCTGTACCGACTGGAGCACGGGTACACCGACGCCGAGGCGCTGGCACCGGAGAACAAGGTGACGCTCGTGATGTGTCCGCCAGCGTGCCCGCGCCCCACCAAGTCGGGGCGGTTGTGGTCCACCCCGGAGGGTACCCCGATGTACCTGGCGATGGATTCCCTCGGGCTGCGTCGGAACACGGGCAGGCATCGAGCGGACAACGGACACTCGATGAACGTGGTACTGCACGGCGTGTGTACGACCTGCTCAACTGCGGGCCTCGGCATCGCTTCGTTGTGCGTGGCGAGTCAGGACCGTTCGTAGTCCACAACTGCGTACAAGCCATGGCCTTCGGTAGCATGAAGTACCAGGCGGGCTTGTTGGACTACCCTCTGGTCCTGAACGAGCACGATGCACACTACGTCACCTCATCTATCGTGGATGCGCCGCATGCCCTGGCGAACCTGGGTTGGGCGATGGAGCAGACGCCGCCATGGGCTCCCGGACTGCCGCTGGCCTGCGAGAAAGGGCAGTCTGCAAGCCTTGGCAAGCTGGTGAAGAAGTAAGTCAGCGACCCCTAACCCCCGGCCTACGTGTTAGGCTGGGGGCTTCAACCAAGGACACCGCATGCACCACAGCTACAGCTCGCTGAAGCTATTTGCCCAATGCCCCAGGCAGTATCACGAGGTGAAGATCCTCAAGTTGCATCCGTTCCGCAGCAGCCCGGCCACCGAGTTCGGGACGAGGGCACACGCTGCCATCGAGGCGTGGGTCAAGACGAAGGCGCCGTTCCCGGAGGAGTTCGCGGCGTACCAGTGGGTCATCGACGACCTGCTGTCGCAGCTCAGTCCGAACGCCGTGGCCGAGATGCCGTTCGACTTCGCCCGTGACTGGTCGGAGGTCAGCCCTCGGGCCTGGTCGGACAAGCACCTCACCGGGTCGGCTGACCTGGTGGATGTCGTCGATGGGCTGGCGCTCATCGGAGACTGGAAGTTCTCGAAGGTGGGCAACCACCGGTATGCTGACACGGACCAGCTCGAAGCCATGGCGATGATGTTGATGCACAAGCGCCCGGACGTGCACACGGTGGTCGGCCTGCTGGTGTTCGTGAACGACGGCGTGTGCGTGCCCAGCGATGGGTCGTGTCGCTGGACCCGTGCCGACCTGCCCGCGCTGGATGCCAAGTGGCTGGGCAAGACGGCTGATGTGGAGGAGCACGTCAGGATGGGCGTGTTCCCGGCGAAGCCCAACGGGCTTTGCGCGTTCTGCCCATCCACCACCTGCGAGCACAAGCAGCCCGCGCTCGACAAACAGGCCGCCAAGCAGGCTCGTTTCAACAAGTGAGTACCCCATGACCAACGACCAAGACACCCAAGCACAAGACTTTCTCAACAAGATGCCCCCGAGCCTGCCCCAATCCCGCACCCTGCTGGACGAGTACATCGCCACGGTGCCGGACGGCACGCCGCCGCAGGTGCTGAGCCTGCTGCGCCGCACGTTCATCGCTGGCGCTGTCAGCCACCTTGAGGTGGTGCGCGCCGCCTTCGCGCTGCCCTCGCTGGAGGAGGGCGACCCGACAGAGCTGCTGGACGCAGTGGCCGCGCTCGGGGTCGGCGCTCAGGTGCTGATGGATGAGGAGGACCACATCATCCGCTCGGGGCAGAACAAGCCCGACGACACGCCGCGCATCGTGACCCTGACCGAAGGGTATGCGGGCAAGCTGGAGAGCCTTCAGTGAACACCGACGCCATCATCACCGAGCGCGGAATGCGCTACGGCCCGTTCGCGGGGCACGCGGCCATCACGCAGAGCCTGAAGGACGAGATGGCCGGCACGGAGGGCTGGTCCCGGCTGTCCCCGCCGCAGCGCGAGGCACTGGAGATGATCGCGCACAAGATCGGGCGCATCCTGAACGGCGACCCGAACTACGACGACAGCTGGGTGGACATCGCCGGGTATGCACAGCTCATCGTGCGGGAGCTGAAGGGAGACCCGGTGTGAGCGCCGAGCTTGACCTCCTGAAGAAGGAGGCCGCCATGCTCAAGTACCGCTGCATGTCCGCCGAGCTGGCCCTCTATGAAATGACCGAGAGCCTGCGCAAGATGGCCGAGGTGGCCACGCAGGTGGTGCAGCAGGTGCACAGGTTGAACGGGCTTTACCCGCTCGGAGACACCAGTCTCGACGGTGTAGCCCGCGTGACAATCGAGGCGATTCGCGCCTCGGTGCCAGGTGCGTCGGGTCTGTCCGACGCAGAAATCAAGGCGACCTACCTGTCGCCTGTCGAACCC
>JBEEMX010000503.1:0-2823 GCA_041192465.1 Pseudomonadota bacterium
CGAACCCCTCGTGGACGCCCTGGTCGCCAGCCCGCAGCAAACCATCGTCACCACCCACAGCCCGCTGATCCTGAACTACCTGAGCGACGACACCGCCCGGCAGGCCGTGCAATTCATCTACAAGACCCCCCAGGGCGAAACCAAAGTGCGGCGTTTCTTCAGCATCCCCCGCATCAACGAGAAATTGCGCTGCATGGGTCCGGGCGATGCCTTCGTGGACACCGACCTGCGCGCCCTGACCGAAGAATGCATCGCGCTCGATGCAGCCGAACTGCTGGCGAAACCGACACCGGGACGCGCCGCATGAAGATCCTGCTCAGCGGTGAAGGCCCGACCGACCTCGGCGCCTGCACCAACGCGCAAGGCCGATGCAGCGGCGCCGACCTGCGCATCGGCCCGATGGCGGTGCTGCTGTCACAGCGCATGGCCGGCCGCCTCGGCTACGACGTGATCGACTACCCCGACGCCCTGGACCTGATCACCGAAACGGCACTGTGCGACTACGCCAAGACCCACGCCACCGGGCGGCTGCGCCCCGCACGCAGCCAGAAGCAGGCGGCGGAAACCGGCTACTACCGCGCCAATGCCCAGGCGCTGGGCCATCTCGCCGGCTGCATCGAACGCGAAACCAATGTGCCCGTGCTGCCCGTGCTATTCCGAGACAGCGACGGCACCTGCAGCAGCCCCGCGACCCTCTGGGAAGACAAGTGGCAGTCCATCTGCAACGGGTTTGCCAGCGCGGATTTCGTCGGCGGCATGCCAATGCTGCCCAAGCCGAAATCCGAGGCATGGCTGATCGCCGCCGCCTCACCCACCCTGCACCACTGCAAGCCACTCGAATCCCTGCCCGGCAACGACCGCTCGCCAAGCTCGGCCAAGGAACGACTCGACGCCACCATGGGGCGGCACCTGTCGGGGGAAGAACTCGCCGACTGGCTCCGGGGCCATCCCATCGACGACGCGCAAGCGGCCCGCATGGGCACCATGCCCAGCTTCCGCCAATTCACCGAAGCACTGGACAAGGCACTGTCCGGCGTCTTGCGTGACGACTGGCGAACGCGACACGCTCCGACCTGATCGGGGGTACTGGGGCACACACTCACACCGCCTCGGGCATCCCCGACTGCAGCGACCGCGTGATCGCCAGCCCGATCCGCGTCGCCTCCATCGCGTCCGACAGCGTGAGCGTCAGCGGCTCGACCCCACGACAAGCCGCGACAAACGCCGCCATCTCGTGCGCGAACGCCGCCTCGAACCGCTCGTGGAAATCACCGAGCACCGCGTGCGACACCCCGCCCGCGTCGCTGCGGATCACCCGGTCGCGCGCCGCGTGTTCGCCCACCAGCAGCTTGCCCGCCGTGCCGATCACCTCGGTCGTCGTTTCATGCCCATGCGCCAGCGTGCGCGAGGCGTAGAACACCGCCCGCGCCCCGCCCTCGAACTCGACGATCGCCAGCCCGTTGTCCACGTCGCCGCAGTCGGCCAGTCCGGGGTGCAGCGCGATGGTGCCGGTGGCGAACGCCCGCAGCGCCTTCGGCCGGCCGAGCAGCCAGCGCGCCAGATCGATGTCGTGGACGCTGCAGTCCATGAAGATGCCGCCGGAGGTGGGCGCGAACCGCACGAAGAAGCCGTCCGGGTCGTTCTTGTCGCAGGTCTGCGAGCGCACGAGGAAGGGTCGGCCGATCTCGCCCGCCTCGACCGCCGCCGCCGCGTTGCGGTAGCTCGGATCGAAGCGCCGCACGAAACCGACCATCGCCACCTGCGCGGGGTGCTCGGCGGCCACCGCCAGCACGCGCTCGCAGTCGGGCAGGTTCAGCGCCAGCGGCTTCTCGATGAAGACGTGCTTGCCCGTCTTCAGCACGGCAATCGCCTGATCGGCGTGCAACGAGGTCGGCGTGACCAGCACGACCGCGTCCAGGCAGGGATCGGCCACAAAAGCGTCGAAATCAGCGTAGAGCCGATCCGCGGCGATGCCCAGCTCGCGGCCGGCGAAGTCACGCTCGGCCTCGACCGGGCTGCACGCGGCAACGAGATCGACGTGGCGGGTGGAGAACGCCAGCGCCTCGGCGTGGCGCCGCCCCAGCCGCCCGAGGCCGGCGATGCCGACACGCAAGCGGGCGGCGGCCATCAGAAGCGCACCGGCTCGCCGCTGACCGCGCTCTCGCTCGCCGCGTCGGCGAGGATCTGCGCCTTCACGCCGTCGGCCACCGTCGTGCGGAAGGCGGCACCCGTCTGCAGGCACTCGAAGAAATGCGCCAGCTCCAGCTTGTAGGCCGCGGCGTAGCGTTGCAGGAAAAACGGCTCGGGCTTGTCGCTGGAGATGCCGTTGGCGTCCCACTGGATGACCTGGCTGGGCGTCTGGTTGCCGCACTGCAGCATGCCGGCAGAACCCAGCACCTCGAACCGCTGGTCATAGCCATACGCGGCACGGCGGCTGGTGTTGATCTGGCAGAGGCGGCCCTTCTTCGTGCGGATCGTCACCGCGGTGCTGTCGAAGTCGCCCAGGTCGGCAATCGCCGGGTCGGTCAGCACGGAACCGGACGCGCTCAGCCACTCGGCCTCGTCACCGTCCGCACACAGGATCCAGCGGAACACGTCCAGGTCGTGGATCAGCATGTCGCGGAAGATGCCGCCGGATGCCTTGATGTACTCGGCCGGCGGGGCGCCGGGGTCGCGGCTGGTGATGATGAGCATCTCGGGGTTGCCGATGTCACCGCGGTCCATGCGGGTGCGGGCTTCGTTGAAGGTGGGGTCGAAGCGGCGCTGGAAGCCGATCATGCAGGCCACGCCCGCAGCCTTGACCGCCTCGCCGCAGGCGATGGC
>JBEEMX010000504.1:0-2820 GCA_041192465.1 Pseudomonadota bacterium
CGTGAGCGTCGGCATGCTCTCGTGCAGCAAATGGCCGTGCAGTGGCAGGGCCGGCAAATCGCACAGCAGACGCTCGTGGACCAGATCGTCGCTGAACCGCGCTGCACACCGCGGAAACAGGCGCAACACCGGGTCCGGGTACCAACCACCGTGGTGCATCCATTGCCCGCAGAACGATGACAGCCGCGAGAGCGTGTGGCTACAGACCGGCGCACCCGGCGCCTCGACCACCGCACGCACCTGCGCCGCCAGTTCGTCGTCCAGCCACTCGTCTGCGTCCAGACTCAGCACCCAGTCACCGCGGGCCAGCGCCAGTGCGCGGTTTTTCTGCGCGCCGAAGCCGGGCCAGTCGGTGGTGCGGGTAACGCGGGCGCCCAAGGACTCGGCCAGCGCAGGCGTGCCGTCGGTGCTGCCGCTGTCCACGACGATGCGCTCGTCGGCAAAGGCCACGGAATCGAGGCAGCGTTGCAGGCGCGACGCTTCGTTGCGGGTGATCACGATCACTGACAAACGCGGCGCAACCGTCAGGGGCATGTCAGACAAGGGAAGGCGCAGGCGATGCGATCAAAGGAAATCGGTGCGGATGGGCCGGGGTCGTGTGGCGGGCTGCGCGGATTGTAGGCAACAACCGGCCTGCGCTGATAATCGCGCCTCCGCGGCAACCCCGCGCTTCAGAATCGCCTTCGTCCGCTCCGATGAAATCTCTGCTCCAGCGTCTGCGCCGCATCTGGCCTTATTTTTCCCCCAGCCGCGCCGGTTTCATCGTCTCCGCGGTCTGCACGGTGATCGTCGCCGCCACAGAGCCGATGGTGCCGAGCCTGATGCAACGCTTGCTGGATTCGGGCTTCAAGCAAGGGGCGGCCGGCATTCCGCTGTGGCAGGTGCCGGTGGCAATCATCGGGCTGTTCGCGGTCCGTGGCGCAGCCGGCTATGTGGGGCAGTACATGCTCGCCTGGGTGGCCTACCGCGGCACGCAGGCCATGCGCGAGGCGCTGTTCCGCCGCCTCATGGACGCGCACCCGCAGCTCTACGCCACCCATTCCGCCAGCACGCTGACCAACATGGTCGCCCATGAGGTCCAGTCCGGCGCGCTGCAGTTGTCCACGTCCGGTCTGACGCTGCTGCGCGACCTGCTGACGCTGGTGGCGCTGCTGGGCTACCTGCTGTGGATGAACTGGCAGCTCACGCTGTTCGTGGCCGTGCTGTTCCCCGCGGTGGCCTTCGTGATGCGCACGCTCAGCCGGCGCCTGCACCGCCTCACCCTGCAAGGCCAGCAGGCCACGGACGACCTGGCCTACACCGTCGAGGAGAACGTGCAGGCGTGGCGCGTGGTGCGCATGCATGGCGCGCAGCAACACCAGACCGCACGCTTCCTGTCGATGAGCGAAGACATGCGCCACATCGCGATGAAGTCGGTCGCCGCCGCCGCCACGATGACCCCGCTGACGCAGGTGCTCGCCGCCATCGCCCTGTCCGCCGTGATCGTCACCGCCTTGTGGCAGAGCGGCCACGACAACCAGACGGTGGGGGGCTTCGTCGGTTTCGTGATGGCGATGCTGATGCTGGTGGCGCCGATCAAGCGGCTGTCCGAGGTGGCCGTACCGATCACGCGCGGGCTCGCTTCGCTGGAGCGCGGCATGGCGATGGTCGATGAGGCGCCGGTCGAGCGTGACGGCAGCTTCGATCCGGGCCGGGCCCGCGGCGAAATCGCCTTCGAGCAGGTAGACGTGACCTACGGCGAACAGAACACCCCGGCACTGCAAGGCGTGGACCTGCACATCCCCGCAGGGCAGGTGGTTGCGCTGGTGGGTCCGTCCGGCGCCGGCAAGACCACGCTGATCAACCTGCTGGCCCGCTTCGTCGAACCGACCGCCGGCACCATCCTGATCGACGGCACGCCGCTGGCCGACTGGCGCGTCACCGCCCTGCGCCAGCAGTTCGCGCTGGTGAGCCAGGATGTCGTGCTGTTCAACGACAGCGTGGCCGCCAATGTGGCGCTGGGCCAGAGCGTGGACCGTGCGCGGGTCGAGGCCGCGTTGCGCGCCGCCAACCTGCACGACTTCGCCGCCGCCCTGCCCAACGGCATCGACACCAGCATCGGCCACAACGGCCAGCGCCTGTCCGGCGGCCAGCGCCAGCGGCTGGCGATCGCGCGGGCGATCTACAAGGACGCGCCGATCCTGATCCTCGACGAAGCCACCTCGGCGCTGGACTCCGAATCCGAGCGGCTGGTGCAGTCCGCGCTGGAGCGGCTGATGGTCGGGCGCACCGCCATCGTCATCGCCCACCGGCTGTCCACCATCGAACGCGCCGACCGCGTCATCGTGCTGGAAGCCGGCCGCATCATCGAACAAGGCACGCAGGTCGAGCTGCTCGCACGCGGCGGTCTGTTCGCCCGGCTGCACGCGCTTCAGTTTCAGACCTGAGTTCAGCCCTGACAATCACGGGACTGCCTGGAGACACGCCCATGACACCCTCGCCGATCAGCCGCTACCCCGTGCCCGACCTGAACAGCCTGCCCGACGACCTGCGCATGCGCATCCTCGCCGTGCAGGAAAAGGCCGGCTTCATCCCCAACGTGTTCCTCGCGCTCGCGCACCGGCCGGACGAGTGCCGGGCGTTTTTCGACTACCACGACGCGCTGATGCTGCGCCCGTCCGGGCTGACCAAGGGCGAGAAGGAGATGGTCGTCGTCGCCACCTCGGGTGCGAGCCAGCTGTCGGCGTCGCGCACGTAAGACGGATAGACCGCGAGCCGATTGACTAAAAGCTTGCCCTGTTCGGCGCTGAGCCGTGCCAACTCGTCGACGGCGGGCCACGG
>JBEEMX010000505.1:0-2803 GCA_041192465.1 Pseudomonadota bacterium
GTTGAACAACATCTGGCTCCGAATGTCTGCCACGGCAACATGGCAATGTTCATGGTTCCAGCCGCTGTTGACGTGCCTGAAATACTGGCCGCGCTGTTTGAACATCGGTATCTGGTGAATTGACGCTTCCCGGTGTGACCGGGTCGAGCGGGTGTCCACGGAAGTCAGGCGACCTCACTTCGCCACCGTTGCGGCCGCATGCGCGCCCCCCAGGAACAACCGCTCGATGTTCGGGTCCGCCAGCAGCTCGCTCGCCGGCTTCTGCAGCACGCGCCGCCCCGACTCCAGCGCGATCGCCTCGTCCGAGATCTTCAGCGCGCTCTTGACGTTCTGCTCGACCATCAGCACGGTCGTGCCCTGGTCGGCCAGCCCGCGCAGCAGCTTGAACACGTCGGCCACCACCAGCGGCGACAGCCCGATCGAGGGTTCGTCGATCAGCAGCACCTTCGGGCGGATCAGCAGCGCCCGGCCGACCTCCAGTTGCTTCTGTTCGCCGCCGGAGAGTGCCGATGCCTGGCTGTGCAGCCGCTCGGCGACGCGGGGAAACCGCTTGAGCACCTCGGGGATGCGCTCGTGCGTGGTCTTCATGCCGAGCGTGATGCCGCCGAGTTCCAGGTTCTGCCAGACGGTGAGCTGGCCGAACAGGTTGCGGCCCTGCGGCACGAAGGCGATGCCGTGCTGGACCAGCAGATCCTTGGCGTTCGCCCCGGTGATGTCCTGTCCGTCGAGGCGGATGTGGCCGTTGCGCACCTTGAGCAGGCCGAACAGCGTCTTCAGCACCGTGGACTTGCCCGCGCCGTTCGGGCCGATCAGCAGCGTGATCGCGCCGCGCCTGGCCTTGAAGCTCAGGTTGTTGAGGATCATGAAATCGCCGTAGCCGGCGAGCACGTTCTCGAATTCGATGGCGTGCGTGTTCGTGTTGGCTTGTCCAGACATGGCTCAGCTCCCGAGGTAGGCGTCCAGCACCTGCTTGTTGGCGCGGATCTCGGCCGGTGTGCCGATGGCCATCACCTTGCCTTCGACCATGACGAGGATGCGGTGGCACAGGTCCATCACGAAGTCCATGTTGTGCTCGATGACGACGAAGCTGCTGACCTTGCCGCCCGTGGCGCGTTGCTGGTTGAGCTGCTTGAGCAGGGTGCTGATGCCGCCGACGAGGCTCGGGTTGACGCCCGCGCAGGGTTCGTCGAGCAGCACCAGGTCCGGTTCGCTCATGAACGCCATCGCGATGTCCACCAGCTTCTGCTGGCCGTAGCTCAGCTCGCCGGCCTTCTTGTCGGCGACATGGCGGATGCGGAACAGGTCGATCAGCTCGTCGGCCTTCTTGCCGAGACCCGAGTCACCTGGCGCGAACATGCGGCTGAACATCGTGCCCTGGTGTTCCTGCGCGGCGACGATCAGGTTGTCGCGCACGGTCATCTTGCCGAAGACCTGCAGCGTCTGGAAGGTTCTCCCGACGCCGCGCTGGTTGAGTTCGAGCGGGCTGAGATTGGTGATGTCGCGGCCGTTGAGTTCGATCTGGCCGGCGTCCGGCGTGATCTGGCCGAGCACGCTGTTGAACATCGTCGTCTTGCCGGAACCGTTCGGGCCGATGACGCCGAAGATCTCGCCGGGCATCACCTCGAACGACACGCCGCCGACCGCCTGGATGGCGCCGTAGGCTTTTTTCAGGTCCGTGACCTTGAGCAGGGGAGCTGTCATGGTTCATTGCCCTTTCTGTTCAGCTTGTTCAGCCGCTGCTGCGGACGCTGCACGGGCAGCAGACGCTTCACGCGCCTGGCGACGCGCCTTGAGCCGATCGGGGATGCTCAGCAGGCCGTCCGGCAGCCACAGCATCAGCAGCACGACCAGCGCACCGAAGACGAACAGGTACCACGCCTGCGCGAACCGCAGCCACTCCGGCAGCAGCACGCCCACCGCCGAACCGAGCACCGGCCCGAAGAAGTACCCCGGCCCGCCGACCACCACCATCAGGTACATCATGATCGACGCGCCCACGGTGAACGGTGCCGGTTCGATGAACTGCACCAGCGAGCCGAACAGCGCGCCCGCCACGCCGGCATAGACCGCGCCGATCGCGAACGCCAGCAGGGTGTAACGCTGGATGTGGATGCCGAGGCTTTCCGCGCGGATCGGGTTGTCGCGCAGCGCCGTGAACGCCTTGCCCCACGGCGAGCGCAGCAGCCCCCACAGCAGCCCGGCCAGGATCACCGCCACCACGAGCACGAAGTAGTAGTAGGGCAGCGCGCCGTCCAGCGAGTAGCCGAACACGCTGGGCCGCGTGATGCCGTTGATGCCGAAGGTGCCGCCGGTCAGCCATTCCTCGTTGCGCATCACCAGCCAGACGGCGGTGTTGAAGCCGAGGGTGGCGAACGCGAGGTAGATCGCCTGCACCCGCAGTGCCGGGAAGCCCAGCAGCACGCCGATGACGAAGCACAGCACCATCGCGCTCGGCAGCCCGATCCAGAAGCTCACGCCGTGCTGCAGCAGGATGGCCACCGTGTAGGCGCCGATGCCGAAGAAGGCGGCGTGGCCGAGCGATTTCTGGCCGGCGTAGCCGACGGTCAGGTTCAGGCCCATCGTCGCGATGATGAAGATGAGCCAGTAGGTGAAGAGGTAGACGCCGTAGCTCTTGAGCAGGGGCGGAGCGGCGAGCAGCACGGCCAGGATGGCCAGCGCGCCGAGCTTGTGGAGTGTTTTCATGGTGGGGGTGTCCTTGGGCAGCGGTGGGGTGTCAGACCTTGCGCATTTCCTTCTTGCCCATGAGTCCCTCGGGCTTGAACAGGATCACGGCCATGAACAG
>JBEEMX010000506.1:0-2795 GCA_041192465.1 Pseudomonadota bacterium
CTGGGCCGCTCTCCTGGACGCCGCCCGTGCCGCCCGGTTGCAGGCGCACGCGCCCTACTCGCGCTTCTTGGTCGGCGCCGCGGTGCTCGACGAACACGGCCGGCTGCACGCCGGCTGCAATGTCGAGAACGCGGCTTATCCACAGG
This sequence comes from Pseudomonadota bacterium, assembly GCA_041192465.1. Taxonomy (GTDB): domain Bacteria; phylum Pseudomonadota; class Gammaproteobacteria; order Burkholderiales; family Burkholderiaceae_C; genus Sphaerotilus. The sequence continues at coordinate 147 of JBEEMX010000506.1, forward strand.
GCGTCTGCGCTGAAGCCGGGGCACTGTCAGCCATGGTGCTGGCGGGCGGGCGGAGGCTGCAGGCTGTGGTGGTGCTGGGCGACGCGGGCAGCGCGCTGGTGACGCCCTGTGGCGGCTGCCGACAGAAGCTGCGCGAGTTCGCCGCACCCGACACGCCCATCCTCATCGCCGATCCACTGCATTCCCGCGCCCTGTTCACGATGGACGAATTGCTGCCGCACAGCTTCGGCCCGGACCACCTGACATGACCGACACAGCCCTCGACCGACTCCGCGCCCGCTGCGCCGACCAGCCGCCCCGCATCGCCGTCGTGCTCGGCTCCGGCTGGGGCGGGTTGACGGCGCGGCTGCAGGACGCCGAGCGCATCCCCTATGCCGAGCTGCCCGGCTTCCCCGTCTCGACGGTGGCGGGCCACGATGGTGCGCTGTGGCTCGGCCGGCTCGGCGCACACCGGCTCGCGGTGATGAGCGGGCGCAAGCATGTCTACGAGACCGGCGAGGCGGACGGCATGAAAACCCCGCTGCGCACGCTGCGGGTGCTCGGCTGCGAAGTGCTGGTCCAGACCAACGCGGCCGGCAGCCTGCGCCCTTTGATGCCACCCGGCAGCCTGATGGCGATCAGCGACCACCTGAACCTGTCGCAGCGTTCGCCGCTGGTCGGCGAAGCGGGTTCTGAACGCTTCGTCAGCATGGTCGATGCCTACGACCCCGCGCTGCGCCAGCACGCCCAGGCCGTCGCGCAATCGCTGGGCACGCCGCTGCACGAAGGGGTGTTCGCCTGGTTCCTCGGGCCGCAGTTCGAGACGCCGGCCGAGATCCGCATGATGCAGGGCTTCGGCGCCGACGCGGTCGGCATGAGCACGGTGCCCGAGACGATCATCGCCCGCCACGCCGGGATGCGCGTGCTGGCGCTGTCGCTGCTGACGAACATGGCCGCTGGCTTGTCGAACGAGCAGCTCAGCCACGCCCACACGCTGGCCCAGGCGCAGGCCGCGGCGGACACGGCGGGCGATCTGCTGGCGTCTATCCTCGCGACACTCCCACTGCCATGACCGCCATGACGTCCACCGAAGCCGCCCGCCTGTCGCTGGCCTGTCTCGACCTCACCAGCCTCAACGACGCCGACACCGAGGCCGACATCGCCCGCCTGTGCGAACGCGCCCGGGCGCCACTCGGGCCGGTCGCCGCCGTGTGCGTCTGGCCGCGGCTGGCGGCGTTTGCGCGGGCGCAGTTGCCGGCGCACATCGGCGTGGCGGCGGTCGCCAACTTTCCGGATGGCGGCACGGACGTGGAACACGCCGTGCGGGATGCCGGCGAGATCGTGCAGGCGGGCGCGCAGGAGGTGGACGTGGTGCTGCCGTGGCGCGCTCTGCAAGCCGGCGATGAGGCCGCAGTCGCGGCGGTGCTGCGCAGCGTGCGGCGGGCGTGCGAGGGGCTGACGCTGAAGGTGATCCTCGAATCGGGTGAACTGGGGGCCACCGGGGACATGACCTTGATCTCCCGCGCCAGCCGGCTCGCGCTGGCCGAAGGCGCCGACTTTCTCAAGACCAGCACCGGCAAGACCACGCGCCACGCCAGCCTGCGCGCCGCCGAGGCGATGCTGATGGCCATCGCCAGCGATCCGCAGGCACGCGAGCGCGTCGGGCTGAAACCGTCGGGCGGACTGCGTACGGTGGCGGAGGTGCAGCCGTATCTGGCGCTGGTGGCGCAGCACCTCGGCGCCGGTGCGCTGAACCCGCAGCGGTTCCGCATCGGGGCGAGCAGTTTGTATGCGGACATCGAGGCGATCCTGTCCGGCAACAGCAGCGCACCGACCGGCAGCATCTACTGACTTCGCCCATGCTCCCCCAGGAAATCATCCGCACCAAACGCGACGGCCACCCGCTGACCGCCGTGCAGATCAACGCCTTCGTCGACGGCCTCGTCACCGGCGGCTGGAGCGACGCGCAGGCGTCGGCGCTGGCGATGGCGGTCGTGCTGCGTGGCATGGACGCGGCGGAAACCGTCGCGCTGACGCAGGCGATGACGCGCAGCGGCGACGTGCTGCGCTGGCACGACCTGGAAGATGGCCTCGGCGACCACCCGCCGATCGTGGACAAGCACTCGACCGGCGGCGTCGGCGACAAGGTGAGCCTGATGCTGGCGCCGATCGTGGCGGCCTGCGGCGGCTGGGTGCCGATGGTGTCGGGGCGCGGGCTTGGGCACACGGGCGGCACGCTCGACAAGCTGGAGAGCCTGCCCGGCTACCGCACGCAGCTCACCCGCGACGAACTGGTTGCCACGCTGCGCACGGCCGGCTGCGCCATCGTCGGCGCCTCGCCCACCGTGGCGCCAGCCGACCGGCGGCTCTACGCGATCCGCGACGTGACCGCCACCGTCGAATCCACCGCACTGATCACCGCCAGCATCCTGTCCAAGAAGCTCGCCGCCGGGCTGCAGGCGCTGGTGATGGACGTGAAGACCGGTGACGGCGCGTTCGCTGCAACGCCGGAACACGCCCGCGAACTCGCGCTGAGCCTGGTGCGCGTGGCCGAGGGCGCGGGGCTGCCGACGCGGGCCATCATCACCGACATGAATCAGGTGCTCGGCCACACGGCGGGCAATGCGCTGGAGGTGCAGGAAGCCCTCGACTACCTGCGCGGCACCCGGC
>JBEEMX010000507.1:0-2788 GCA_041192465.1 Pseudomonadota bacterium
CCGTCACCTGGGAACAGAAGGGCACCGCGCCCAACCGCTACTTCGTGGTGTCGTGGAACAGCGTGTTCCAGTACAGCACCAGCACGCCCTTCACCTTCCAGATCATCCTGTACGAGAACGGCGAGTTCAAATACCAGTACGGCAACGCCAACGCCACCGGCTCGAACGCCACCATCGGCGTGCAGCTCAGCACCACCGACTACACGCTCTACGGCTTCAAGACCACCTACAACGCCAGCGGCACCGCCATCCGCTGGAGCATCCCCAACCCGCTGCCCAACAAGGTGGCCGAGTTCCGCTTCGACGAGCTGGCCTGGAACGGCGCGGTCGGCGAGGTCATCGACAGCTCGGGCAACAACAACAACGGCGTGCGGGCCGGCACCGCCACCAATGTCGCCAATGGCTACGTCTGCCGGGCGCTGTCGGTGCCGGCGAATGCGAACAACACCATCGCCGGGGTCGATTCATCGGTCCAGGTGGCCTCCGTGCTGGGGACCAAGGGCAGCGCGTCGTTCTGGTACGCCGGCAACAGCGCCTGGGCCAGCACCACCGGCGCGCTGATGGACGCCACCACCAGCGCCACAAGGCCCTTTCACCTGTCGGTCATGGCCGGCGTGCTGCGGTTCGTCCTTGCCGACAGCGGCGGCGCGGTGCTCACCCTGAACAGCCCGGCGCAGACCTTCGCAGCCAATGCCTGGGTCCACATCGCCGCCACCTGGACGCTGAGCAGCCTGGCCGGACAGAGCACGCTCAAGCTCTACGTCAACGGCGCACAGGTCGCCACCACGTCCGGCACCACCAACGGCACGCTCGACCCCACGCTCGGCGCGCTCATGCTCGGCGACAACCGCAGCACGGTCACGCCCACCAGCGGCACCCTCAACTCCGCCAACGGCCGGCTGGACGAGGTGCGGCTCTACAACTACGACCTCACGCTGGCGCAGGTGGCCCTCGACTTCACCCAGACCCACGCCTGCACGCCGACGCTGGACCACCTGGAGCTGCGCCACGCCAGCGGCACGGGGCTGACCTGCACGCCCTCGACCCTCACGGTCGTCGCCTGCCAGGACGCCAGTTGTGCCCTGCCCTACACCAGCGGCGTCACGGCCACGCTGTCGTCGAGTGCCGCTGTGGTCTGGCCGGACACCGCCACTGTCACCATCCCGAGCGGCAGCAGCGCGGTCGATCGCCGCGTCCAGCTCACCACCGCCGGCAGCGTCACCCTGTCCGCCACCGCTTCGGCGCCCACCGCCAGCGGCGCCACCACCTGCAACTTCGGCAGCCCCGCCTGCACCTACACCGCCAGCGCCAGCGGCCTGCTGCTCACCGCGTCGAACCACATCGCCGAGAGCAGCGGCAACACGCTGACCGTGCGCGCCGTGCGGTCCTCCGACAACAGCAACCAGTGCGTGCCCGCCTTCACCGGCACAAGGTCGATCACCCTGCGCCACGCGTACCAGAACCCGTCCACCGGCACCCTGCCCGTGCGCATCGGCGGCACGGCCATCAGCACCGGCGGCACCGCCACGGCGATGACCTTCGACACCACCGGCACCGCCAGCGCCACGCTGCTCTACGCCGATGTCGGCCAGGTGCAGCTCACCGGCACCTACACCGGCAGCGCCGCCACCAGCGACACCGGCCTGACCATGACCGGCAGCACCAGCTTCATCGCCTCGCCCGCGTCGTTCGAGTTCACGTCCGTGCCCACCGGCACCACCAAGGCCGGCAGCACCTTCTCCGCCACGCTGCGCGCCCGCAACAGCGCCGGCAACACCACACCCAACTTCGGCCGCGAATCCCCCACCCCACAGACCCCCACGCTCACCCACGCCAAGGCCGCACCCACCGGCACCGGCAGCAGCAACGGCGTCTTCTCCGGCAGCCTCGGTGCCTTCAGCGGTGGCAGCGCCACCGCCAGCAACCTCGTCTGGACCGAAGTCGGTCGCCTCGACCTGAAAGCGGATCTGGCCAGCTACCTCGGCACCGGCACCGCCGTCACCGGCAGCACCGGCACGACCGGCACCGCGCTCGGCCGCTTCATCCCGCACCACTTCGACCTCGTCGCCACCCCCGCGTGCGGCACCTTCAGCTACGCCGGCCAACCCTTCACCGCCAGCGTGCTCGCCATGAACGGCCTGTCCACCCCGACCCACACCGTCAACCACGACGGCAGCGGCGCGCTCACCCCCGCCTTCGCGCAAACAGTGACGCTCTCGGACGCAGCCGCCCTCGGCCTCGGCAGCTTCGGCACCACGGCCACCGTCGCGGCCAGTCGCTTCAGCGCCGGCGTGGCGTCCACCACGGGCGTGGCCTACAGCTACACCAGCAAGCTCGGTGCCCCCGGCAGCCTGACACTGCGCGCCACCGACGCCGACAGCGTGTCCTCCAGCGGCTACCTGGAGCCGGTCATGCCGCTGCGCAGCGGGCGGCTGTGGCTGTCGAACGTCTACGGCTCGGAAAAAACCGCCCTGCTGCTGCCCGTGCAGGCGCAGTACTGGACCGGCCGCGCCTGGGTGCTCAACAGCGCCGACAGCTGCACCAGCCCATTGGCCAGCTTGAGCTCGATCAGGCCACCGGGCTGCGCGGCCGGGATCAGGCTGTCGGCGCGCTGCAGGTTCATGATGTCCACGCTGCCGGTGCTGCCGCTCGGGTTCGGCGCAGTCAGGGCGATGGTCCCGTTGCCGCCGAGGACGGTGAGTGCGCCGGGTGTCGTGGTCCAGGCTGCGGTGGCATTGCCCTGGTTGTTCAGGTAGCTGGCGCGCACGATGGATGCGGCGGGGACCGT
>JBEEMX010000508.1:0-2784 GCA_041192465.1 Pseudomonadota bacterium
CGCACCGTGCCGAAGCCGCCGTGGTGGAAATAATGCAGGTCCGAGCCGCAGATGCCGCCCATGCCGACCTGCACCGTCACCTGCCCGGCGGCCATCTCGCCCGCGTCCTGCTCCTCGACGCGCAGGTCGTCCGGCGCGTGGATCAGCAGGCAGCGGCAGCGCAGGCGCAGCGGGCGGCCGGTCGTGGTGTCGTCGTTGTCATCCATGTTCGTGTCTCCTGATCCTGGCCCTGGTGCCGGGCGTGGGGTTTCGTCGGTTGACCATCCAATTCGATACCGGTAACATTTTCCCATGAAACGCTTTGATCTCACGGGCCGAATCGCCCTCATCACCGGCTCCAGCAAAGGCATCGGCCTGGCGCTGGCGTGTGCGCTGGCCTCGGCGGGCGCCCGCGTGGTGCTCAATGCCCGCGACGCCGACCGGCTGGAGGCGACCCGCGTGGCGCTGGCCGGGCAGGGCATCGACGCATATGCCTACGCCTTCGACGTGACCGATGCCGACGCGGTGCAGGCCGGCGTGGCGCGCATCGAGGCGGAGGTCGGCCCGATCGACATCCTCGTCAACAACGCCGGCATGCAGCACCGGGCGCCGTTCGCCGAGTTCCCGCTCGACGCCTGGCACCGCATCACCACCACCAACATCGACAGCGTCTTCCTCGTCGGACAGGCGGTGGCGCGCTGCATGATCCCGCGGGGCCGCGGCAAGATCATCAACGTCTGCTCGGTCCAGAGCGAACTCGGCCGCCCCGGCATCGCGCCCTACACCGCCACCAAGGGCGCGGTGAAGATGCTCACCAAGGGCATGGCGATCGACCTCGGCAAGCACGGCATCCAGGTCAACGGCCTCGGCCCCGGCTACTTCAAGACCGAACTCACCAGCGCGCTGGTCGCCGACCCCACCTTCACCGCCTGGCTGACCGCGCACACGCCGTCGGGCCGCTGGGGCGACGTGGAGGAGCTGGGCGGTGCGGCGATCTTCCTGGCGTCGGACGCATCCAGCTTCGTGAACGGGCACATCCTGTACGTGGATGGCGGCATCACGGCGAGTCTGTAAGCGGCGCCATGTCCATCACCACCGCCTTGCCGTTGCCCGCGGTTGCCGTCGTCGGCGTCGGGATCATGGGTTCGGCCATCAGCCGGCGCCTGCTTGACGCCGGCCACCATGTGACGGTGTACGACCGTGACGCCGAGAAGGTCGCGGCCTTGGTCGCACTCGGCGCCCACGGTGCCGCCAGTGCCGCAGAGGCTACCGCCGCGAGCGCCTTCGTCATCACCAGCCTCAACTCGGCGGTCATCGTCGAGGCGGCGGTGTTCGGGCCGGGCGGCGTGGTCGAGGCGGCCAGCGCCGAGCGGCTGCTGATCGACATGTCCTCGATCGACCCGCCGTCCACGCGCCGGCTGGCGCAGCAACTGCGGGACGCTTCGGGCATGGGCTGGGTCGATGCGCCGCTGTCGGGTGGTGCGCCGAAAGCCCTGCTCGGGCGCTTGACGGTGATGGCCGGCGGCAGCGCCGAGGATGTCGAGCGGGCGCGCCGCGTGATGGACAGCCTCTGCGCCAACTACACCCACATGGGCCCGACCGGCGCCGGCCAGACCACCAAGCTGGTGAACCAGTTGCTCTGCGCGATCGGGTTCCAGGCGGTGGCCGAGGCCGTGCGGCTGGCCGAGGCGGGTGGGGTGGACGCGACGCGGCTGTCCGAAGCGTTGGCCGGCGGGCGCGCCGACAGCCAGATCCTGCAGGAGTTCGGCCCCAAGATGGCCCGGCGCGACTACACGCCGACCGGGCGCATCGACAACATGCTCAAGGACCTGGAGGCGGTGCAGGCGTTCGCGCAAGGGGCGCGGCTGCCGCTGCCGGTGAGCGGGCTGGTGAGCGAGCTGCACCGGGCTTGGGTGGCGGCTGGACTGGGGCCGGAGGACACGGCGGCGACGATGAAGCAGTTCAGCGGGTATCGCTGAAGCGGCTTACATGCTGCGGCGGTACTGGCCTCCGACCTCGAACAACGCCCCCGTGATCTGCCCCAGCGAACACACCCGCACCGCCTCCATCAACACCTCGAACACGTTCGCGTTGTCGATCACCGCCTGCTGAAGCCGCTTGAGCATCGCGGGCGCCTGGGCCGCATGGCGCGCGTGGAAATCGCCCAGCCGCGCGAGCTGCGACGCCTTCTCGTCCTCGGTGGAGCGCGCCAGCTCGATCGTCTCCGGGATCTCGTCGCCCTTCGGGTTGCGGAAGGTGTTGACGCCGATGATCGGGTACTCGCCGGTGTGTTTCAGCATCTCGTAGTGCATCGACTCTTCCTGGATCTTGCTGCGCTGGTAGCCGGTTTCCATGGCGCCCAGCACGCCGCCGCGCTCGGCGATCTTCTCGAATTCCTGCAGAACCTTTTCTTCGACCAGTTCGGTCAGCTCGTCGATGATGAACGCGCCCTGGCTCGGGTTCTCGTTCTTCGCCAGACCCCACTCGCGGTTGATGATCAGCTGGATCGCCATCGCCCTGCGCACCGAGTCTTCGGTCGGCGTCGTGATCGCCTCGTCGAACGCGTTCGTGTGCAGTGAATTGCAGTTGTCGTAGATCGCGATCAGCGCCTGCAGCGTGGTGCGGATGTCGTTGAACTGGATCTCCTGCGCGTGCAGCGACCGGCCGCTGGTCTGCACGTGGTACTTGAGCTTCTGGCTGCGTTCGTTGGCGCCGTAGCGGTCGCGCATCGCCACCGACCAGATGCGCCGCGCGACCCGCCCGAGCACCGTGTACTCGGGGTCCATGCCGTTGCTGAAGAAGAAC
>JBEEMX010000509.1:0-2782 GCA_041192465.1 Pseudomonadota bacterium
CCGACATGCTCGGCATCGCGGTGCGCAGTGCAGGACTTGGCCCGCTGCTCGACCACGTCATCAGCGTCGAGCCGGCGCGGGCCTTCAAGACCGATCCCCGCGCCTACGCACTCGGCCCGAAGACGCTTGGCCTGCCCGCGAAACAGATCCTGTTCGTCTCCAGCAACGGCTGGGACGCGCTCGGCGCCACCTGGTTCGGCTTCACGACGCTGTGGGTCAACCGTGCCGGCGCGCCGCTTGAAACACTCGGCACCGAGCCGACCCGTGTGGGCGGGAGCCTGCGCGATGTCCTGAATTTCTTTCCTTCCTGAGGTTTCACACCATGACCGCACGCACCACGATCCACGGCCTCCAGGTGGCCACCGAGCTGTTCCGCTTCATCGAGGATGAAGTGCTGCCCAACACCGGCGTTGCCTCGGCGACGTTCTGGTCTGGCTTCAGCACCATCGTCAGTGACCTGGCGCCGAAGAACGCCGCGCTGCTGGCCGAGCGCGACCGCATCCAGTTGGAGATGGACGCCTGGCACAAGGCCAACCCCGGCCCGATCGCCGACATGGCCGCCTACCGCGCCTTCCTGACGCAGATCGGCTACCTCGTCCCGGTGCCCGAAACCGTGCAGACCACCACGGCCAACGTGGACGCCGAACTCGCGCTGCAGGCCGGCCCGCAATTGGTGGTGCCGATCCTCAACGCCCGCTACGCGCTGAACGCCGCCAACGCGCGCTGGGGTTCGCTGTACGACGCGCTGTACGGCACGGACGCCATCTCCGAGGCCAATGGCGCAGAAAAGGCCGGCGGCTACAACCCGGTGCGCGGCGCCCGCGTGATCGAGTTCGCCCGCAACTTCCTCGACCAGGCCACCCCGCTGGCCGGCGCCACGCACAAGGACGCCACCGGCTACCGCGTCGAAAGCGGCCAACTGCTCGTCGCGCTGAAGGGCGGCGCTACCGCCGGCCTCGACAACCCGGCCCAGTTCGTCGGCTACCAGGGGGATGCCGCGGCGCCGACCTCGGTGCTGCTGGTGAACAACGGCATGCACATCGACATCCTCATCAACCGCACGACCGCCACCGGCAAGACCGACGCCGCAGGTGTGTCCGACGTGGTGGTCGAGTCCGCGCTGTCCACCATCCTCGACCTGGAAGACTCGGTCGCCGCCGTGGACGCCGAGGACAAGGTGCTCGCCTACCGCAACTGGCTCGGCATCCAGCTCGGCACGCTGACCGAGGAAGTCGCCAAGGGCGGCAAGACCTTCACCCGCCGCCTGAACGCCGACCGGGTCTACACCGGCCCGAACGGCGGCGAGGTCGTGCTGCACGGCCGTTCGCTGATGTTCGTGCGCAATGTCGGCCACCTGATGACCAACCCGGCCATCCTCTGGGGCGCCGAGGGCCAGGAAATCCCCGAGGGCATCCTGGACGCCGTCGTGACGACCACCATCGCGCTGCACGACCTGCAGCGCCACGGCGCCAACGGCCTGAAGAACAGCCGCAGCGGCTCGGTCTACATCGTCAAGCCGAAGATGCACGGCCCGGCCGAAGTGGCGTTTGCGGGCGAGCTGTTCGGCCGCGTCGAGCAACTGCTCGGCCTGCCCGACAGCACCGTCAAGCTCGGCATCATGGACGAGGAGCGCCGCACCAGCACGAACCTGAAGGCGTGCATCGCCGCTGCTTCGTCGCGCGTGGCCTTCATCAACACCGGCTTCCTCGACCGCACTGGCGACGAGATGCATACCGCCATGCACGCCGGCCCGATGCTGCGCAAGGGTGACATCAAGTCCAGCGCCTGGATCGCGGCCTACGAGCGCCGCAACGTGCTGATCGGCCTGTCCTGCGGGCTGCGTGGTCGCGCACAGATCGGCAAGGGCATGTGGGCGATGCCGGACCTGATGGCCGCGATGCTGGAGCAGAAGGTGGCCCACCCGAAGGCCGGTGCGAATACCGCCTGGGTGCCCAGCCCGACGGCCGCCACGCTGCACGCGCTGCACTACCACCAGGTCAACGTGTCGGCGGTGCAGCAGCAGATCGAAGCCAGCGGCGACGCCACCCACCCGGCGCTGACGGACAAGCTGATGAACGACCTGCTGACGGTGCCGGTCGCTGCCGACGTGACGTGGAGCGCCACCGAGCGCCAGCAGGAGATCGACAACAACGTGCAGGGCATCCTCGGCTACGTCGTGCGCTGGATCGACCAGGGCGTGGGCTGCTCGAAGGTACCGGACATCAACGGCGTGGGGCTGATGGAAGACCGCGCGACGCTGCGGATTTCGAGCCAGCACCTGTGCAACTGGCTGCTGCACGGGGTGGTGAGCGAGGCACAGGTGCGCGAGGCGTTTGCGCGCATGGCGGTGGTGGTGGACGGGCAGAACGCCGGGGATCCGCTTTACAAGTCGCTGGCGGCGAACCACGACGGCGCGGCGTACCAGGCGGCGCTGGATCTGGTGTTCCAGGGCCAGACGCAGCCGAGTGGCTACACGGAGCCGCTGCTGCATGCGTGGCGGTTGAAGGTGAAGGCCGCGGTCGCCTGATCCGGCTGTCCTCGTGGCGGCGGTGGGTATGCCGAACCTCGGCATACTCGCCGACATGCCCGAAACACCCCGCCCGCGCCACTACCTCCCCCACGACACCCTGCTGAGCGTCGTCCGCCACACCCCCCTGGTGTCGATCGACCTCGTCTGCCGCAACGCGCGCGGCGAGGTGCTGCTGGGCCTGCGCCAGAACCGCCCGGCGCAGGGCACCTGGTTCGTCCCCGGCGGGCGCATCCTCAAGGACGAGCGCGTGGC
>JBEEMX010000510.1:0-2781 GCA_041192465.1 Pseudomonadota bacterium
CTTGGTTGTAGAGGGTCGTCGGCTTGATCCCCAGCAAGTCGGCGAGCTGCTGGGTGTTGAGGCGGGGGCCATACCGATCGAACACCATGGCTTGGGTCATGATGCTGCTCACGGTGACACCGCCTTCCCTGCCCGTGGTTTCCTCGCCCGCAGATCCACATGCCGACAGGAATCGGCACTGCGTCGATAGTCTGGGTCGCCCATGGCGCCCATCAGGTTGATGTGCCCGGAGACATCGCGGGCCAGGTCATCGGGCCGCAGTTCGGCCAGCCCACGCACGACCGCAATCAGCGCAGCTTGGGCGCAATCAGCGACGTTGCGCAGCGCGTCAATCGTCTGGTCCTGCTGCGACATGCGCTCTAGCGCGTCACCCTGCAACAGGCCCCACGCCATTTCCTTGCGGCGCAGGTGGTCTAGTTCGGTTTCGCCCTCGCGGCGTTGCGTGACTGTCATGCCGCACACGCAATCTGCACATCAGCAAAAAATGCCGCTGCGTCATCTGGTGAGCAAAGAAACTCACAGGCCCAATGGGCCACCTTTTTGTTTTGTCTGATGCATACCGATCCAATCGGAGATGCAGAAAACATTTCAGCCGGAATTATGTACATGTCGTACCCCGCAGATAGTGTTTGCCCAGCAAGAGCCGCGATCAGAACGTAATAATCGGCGCCGTATCCTCTGGCTGGCATTGCGTTGAGCGTGAATATCCAGCCACCACTTTTCCTTATCGAAGACGCTTTAACGTCCACTCTGTTACTTCCTGCAAGAAAATCAAATCCAGGGTGCTGACGCTCATTCGTGTTCATTTGCTTGGCATTCGGTACCAGCCTCTGAAACTCAACTTCAGCAAGCGCACCGAGCTTTTGCCCAGCAGATCCGAATTTCAGCCGATCAGATACCAGCATCGCCCCTGACATTTTCAGCAGCTTGAATCCAAGTAAAGTGCTAATACCGGCCTCTGCTGCGGCTGCACGCATGTCGCCTGAGGCTGCATAGTGGTCAAAGAACTTTTGCCGACTCATCGCTCACCCCCTACACACATCGCCTCGCACGCCTCGGCGCAGGCCACCACCACCTCGTGCGGCGCTGTGCGCATCACCGAGTCGATGATGGCGGCGCAGTACGCCAGGCGCAGCGAGATTGCCGGCGTCAGCGTGATCGTGCCGTGTGCAGCCCACTCCTGGGCGAGCTGCAGGGCGTCGTCGATGTGCGGGACCATCTCGTCCACGCCATAGCCGATGAGCTGCGTGACCGCGCTGGCGGTGTTGATCGCCTCGACCCACTCGCGCAGGGCCTGCGGGGCGGTGGCTGGGTTGTGCAGGCGCACCAGGATGACTTCGTGCGCCTCGCGCAGGGCGGTGATCGTTTCGGCCGGCACGCTGGGCACGAGGCCGAACTGGTGGGTTCGGGGTGGAGTCAGCGCGGTGCGGGCGGCAATGGTCAAGGTTGTGGGAGTCATGCGGCTGCTGCCTCGGTGTCAAAGTCGCTGAGGGCCTTGGTGCCGTCGTGGAGTGCTTCCGCCAGCCATCTCGGCTTCATCCCCCTGCCGGTCCACGTCTGCCCGGTGGTGGGGCACTGGTAGCGCGCTGACGGTGTTTTGCGGGTCGGTCGCTCGGTGGTGGATTGCTTGGTGAGCTGGCCGGCTTCGTATCGCGCTTCGGCGGTGGGAGTTGGGCGGGCGCTTGCGCCCGCATCGTCGGTCTGGTCACGACCCGTCAGGGGCGTTTCGTCAATCACTTCTTCACCAGCCGTCAGGCTGGTTTGGTCTTCGGCTTCCGCGCCATCGGCGCGGCTGGACTGGTCCCCCTCCCCCCCGAGGTAGCGCGTGTGCAGTTGCGTCAGCAGGGTCACGCAGCGGTCGCTGGGCAGTTCGTCGGCCATTGTCGAGATCGCCAGCGCGGTGCAGGTCAGCGCCAACCGGTTTTCTGGCCAGCGCGTGATTTCGTCGAGGATTGCTCCCGGACCAGCTCGATGGGATGGCAGGCCCGTCAGCGCCCTGGCCTCGTCGCCCACGTTGATTGCCAGCGCAGCACAGACCAAGATCAGGTCAGCACGGGACGGTGGCCAGCCACGACCGAACAGCACAGCTCGCATGATCTCGTTGCGCATCGTTTCCCGTGCCCCCTCCGCCCCCTCGTGCGCGAGCGTCTTCGGCTCTTGGTCGGACGTGTCTCTCGGCGTCGCTACCGTCGTTTCCTCTTCCACCCCCTCCCCCCCGTCGTTGGCGGGTACGCCGGCAGGAGGCGGTGGTTCAGGGCGAAGAACCAGAAGTGCTTTGGTGTACCCGATCCGGGTGTAAGCCTTGAAAGGTAACTGAGTTACATAAGGAATCCAGGCAATCCGATGTTCTGCCAGAAAGCAATCAACCTTGATGGCCTTGTTCATAAGTTCATCAAGGTCTGGGTTTGCGGCGTGGAAGCTTCCAGGCTCAGGTGATGCGTCGAGGATCGTCCAGCCGTTGTCGCGCAGGTTCTCCAGCTCGCGCAAGCCGTGGGCCACGACCTTGGCCTGGAAGCAGGTGCGATCGGTGCAGACGTCTGCACCGAGCTGCTCCAGCACCTGATCGCCCATGTAGTTCGACAGCCGTGGGCAGTAGTGCAAGCATGGGCCGGCACTGTCGATCAATGCCGGCAGGTCAATGTTGAACGGGGCTTCCCGAATCGAGTGCAACAGCTTGGCACTGCGCAGATTGGCGCGGGCGGCGCGCACTGGCAGTGCCAGCCGCTCGCCGGTCTCCAGCGTGCGCGTGACCAGTTCAAGCGCCTGGTCATGCACTGTTGA
>JBEEMX010000511.1:0-4820 GCA_041192465.1 Pseudomonadota bacterium
TGTGCCGCACCGACCGCGCCGTGGGACAGCCCGCGCATGGCCGCGGTGGCGCATGTGACCGAGCGGCATCTGGCGCGGCTGTTCCGGCTGCACGCGGGGGTGTCGCCGCGTGGATATGTCGAGGGGGTGCGGGCGGCGTTGGCTGGACAGGCGCTGGCGCAGGGACAGGCGGAGCGGCAGGCCGTGGCGCTGGCGGGGTTTTCGAGCGCCCGACAGATGCGGCAGGCGCTGGAGCGCGCTCGATAGAATGGCCCGAACTCCCACGGCCTTGCTGCCCGCCATCCCCCATGAAACCGCCTGCCAATCCCCGCTCGGGCCTGTGTTCCGGTCGGACCCTCACCCGCCCTTGCGCGGCACTGACCGGGCTGTTGCTGCTGGCTGGCTGCGCGGGTAGCCCGCCTTCCTCGCCGACTCCAGCCACGACCACCACCGCCACCACGCCCCGCTACACCTCGGTGACCACCGGCCCGACCGCGCGCCTGATCATGCGCACCAAACTCGAAGGAACCGCCACGCTCTACGGCGTCAACGTGCTGGCCGGCAGCGACGATTGCAGCCAGCGGCAGACGGTTGGCGGGGCCAAGGCGGGTGTGGCCGCGCTGCCGACCGTGGCGCTGGCGGCTGGCCGGGTGGCGACGGTCGAGTTCGTCGGGGTCAACGCGGACAAGAAGGTCTGCCTCGTGCGCTGGTCGTTCACGCCGATGGCCGGACAGGCGTACCTGTTGCAGAGTGCCTTCGATGGCACGCGCTGCACCAGCACCGTGCTGAACGCCACCGATCCCGACGCGATCCGCCTGGAAGCCGGTGCGCTGCGGCGCAACCCGACGCTCGACAAGGTCTGCGTGCCGCTGGGTCAGGCGCGGGCGATCACCACTTCGCCGGGCGCCGGCCGCGGCGACGCCACGCTCAGCCCTGGCGCCGACGCCAGCGAACTGAAAGGGCTGATCACGCCATGAACCGCTGCATCGTCTGCCTCATCCCCTTCGTCCTGGCGGCTGCCGCCACAGCCCACGCCCAGAGCCTGGCCCCGACACAGGTCTATGCCAAGGTCTCGCCGAGCGTCTGGCGCATCTCGACCTACGACCTCGACGGCCTGCCGCTCGCCCAAGGCAGCGGCGTCGTCACCGCGCCCGAGACGGTGGTCACCAACTGCCATGTGCTCAAGGGCGCGCGCCAGGTGGCCGTGCGGCGCGAGAAGCAGAAGCTGCCGGCGACGCTGGCGCTGTGGGACGTGCAGCGCGATGTCTGCCAGTTGCGGGTACCGGGGCTGGTCGCACCAGCCGTCGCACTGGCCGACACCACCCGTCTTGCGGTCGGTCAGCCGGTCTACGCCATCGGCAACCCGAAAGGGCTGGAGCTGACGATGAGCGACGGGCTGCTGTCGGCGCTGCGCAAGGACGACGCGGGGCGCCTGATCCTGCTGCAGACCTCGGCGGCCATCTCGGGCGGCTCCAGCGGCGGCGGGCTGTTCGACGACCGCGGCGCGCTGATGGGGCTCACCACGCTCGCCTCGGTCAAGGCCGACACGCAGAACCTGAACTTCGCGGTCCCGGTGGACTGGGTGCGCGAACTGCCCGCCCGCCACGCCAAGCTCAACGGCTCGCGGGCCGCCGCCAGCCCCGACGCGGCGGTCAGCAATCCCTGAGCACGTCCGGCACCAGCGCCAGCGTCAGCCCAGCAGCCGCTTCAGCAACGCCGCCGTCGAGCCATCCAGCCCCGCCGTGTCACCCGTGGCAAACCGCGGCAGCAACTGGCTGCACAGCGCCTTGCCCAGCTCCACGCCCCACTGGTCGAAGCTGTTGATGCGCCACAGCGCGCCGCTGGTGAAGACACGGTGTTCGTACAACGCGATCAGCGCGCCCACCGCAGCAGGTGTCAGGTGGTCGATCACCAGCGTCGTGCTTGGTCGGTTGCCGGGGAAGGTGCGGTGGCGGGCCACGGTCAGCGCATCAAGCGACTTCGACGCCGTCGGCGCAGTTTCACCGATGGCCTCGTCGGTAGCCTTGCCGAGCATCAGCGCCTGGCTCTGCGCGAGGCAGTTGGCGAGCAGCTTGTGGTGCTGGTCGGCCAGACCGGCGCGCACGCCGTCAGGCAGACCCGATCCGCCATCCGCCCGAGCCGCGTCGTAGCACGGCGTCTTCACGGCGATGAACTCGACCGGGATTGGAAGTAGGCGTGCTGGCCGTTGGTGCCGGCTTCGCCCCAGACGACCGGCGAGGTACCGAACGGCAGCGGCTGGCCATCCAGATCGACGCACTTGCCGTTGGACTCCATCTCCAGTTGCTGCAGGTAGGCGGGCAGCCGGCGCAGCCCCTGGTGGTACGGCGCGACCGAGCGGCTGGTGTAGCCGTGGAAGTTGCGGTACCAGACATCGAGCAGGCCGAGCTGGATCGGCAGGTTGTCTTCCAGCGGCGCTTCGGCGAAATGGCGGTCCATCGCGTGCGCACCGGCCAGCAGGGCACGGAAGTTCTCGGCCCCAATCGCCAGCGCGATGGGCAGGCCGATCGCGCTCCACAGCGAATAGCGTCCGCCCACCCAGTCCCAGAAGCCGAAGGTCGTCGTGATGCCGAACTTGGCCGCCGCCGCCACGTTGGTGGTCGTTGCCGCGAAGTGCTTGGCGATCGCCGCCTCACCGCCCTCGCCGTAACCCGCCAGGAACCAGGCGCGGGCGACTTCGGCATTCGCCATCGTCTCCTGCGTCGTGAAGGTCTTGGAGGCAACGATGACCAGCGTCTCCCGCGGGTCCAGGCCACGCAGCACCGGCACGATGTCGTGCCCGTCCACGTTGGAGACGAAGTGCAGCGTCAGCCCGCGGTGTGCGAAGGCGTCAAGCGCCGGCACGACCATCTGCGGCCCGAGGTCCGAGCCGCCGATGCCGATGTTGACGACGTGGCGGATGCCACTAGTGGCCGTGTCGCGCACCTGCTCGACATAGGCCAGCAGCCGGTCGAGCACCTCGTGCACGTCGTCGCTGAACGGCGCCGCACCGCGTGGCGCGCGCAGCGCGGTGTGCAGCACGGCGCGGCCCTCGGTGTGGTTGATCGGCTCGCCGGCCAGCATCGCGTCCCGG
This sequence comes from Pseudomonadota bacterium, assembly GCA_041192465.1. Taxonomy (GTDB): domain Bacteria; phylum Pseudomonadota; class Gammaproteobacteria; order Burkholderiales; family Burkholderiaceae_C; genus Sphaerotilus. The sequence continues at coordinate 3,071 of JBEEMX010000511.1, forward strand.
CGCTGCTCGATCTGGCACTCGCGGGCCAGCGCCAGCAGCAGGCCGCGGGTCTCGGCATCCCAGTGGTTCTTCGACAGGTCGGCGAACACCTCGGGGGCATTCAGCGAGAACGCCTCGGCGCGCTGGGCGTCGTTGGCGAAGGCGGGGCGCAGGTCGAAGCTGCGGCCACTTTGAGCGAACTGCGCGGTCAGTGCAGTCCAGGCGGCGGTCTGGTCACAACGCGGGGTGGACATGGGCGTCTCCTCGGTTTGCTGGGGTTACAGCGACAGGATGATCTGGTCGAGCTTGCCGGCATCGACCGCGAAGCCGCGGATGCCTTCGGCGAGCTTCTCGGTGCCCATCGCGTCCTCGTTGAGGGCGTAGCGGAACGAGGCTTCGTTGTAGGACACGGCGTGAATCGGCGCGTCCTTGGCCGCCACCGGGTCGAGCGCGCGCACCAACGGCGCTTCGCTGGCCTGCAGTTGCGCGAGCAGGTCGGGGCTGATCGTCAGCAGGTCGCAGCCGGCCAGCGCGGTGATCTGGCCGACGTTGCGGAAGCTGGCGCCCATCACCTCGGTGTCGATGCCGAACTTCTTGTAGTAGGTGTAGATCTGGGCCACCGACTGCACGCCCGGGTCGTTGGCGCCGGCCATCGCGGCTTCGTCCCACTTCGCGCCGGCCGACTTCTTGTACCAGTCGTAGATCCGGCCGACGAAAGGCGAGATGAGCTGCACGCCCGCCTCGCCGCAGGCCACCGCCTGGCAGAACGAGAACAGCAGCGTCAGGTTGCAGTGGATGCCTTCGTGTTCCAGGATGCGCGCGGCCTGGATGCCTTCCCAGGTCGAGGCGATCTTGATCAGGACGCGCTCACGCCCGATGCCGGCAGCTTCGTACAGGCCGATCAGGCGGTGGGCGCGTGCCACGGTGGCCGCAGTGTCGAAGCTCAGGCGGGCATCGACCTCGGTCGAAACGCGGCCCGGCACCACCTTCAGGATCTCCAGCCCGAAGCGCACCAGCACCTGGTCCACCACTTCGTCCAGCGGCAGCCCGCGGTGCGCGGCGACCGTCTCGGCCAGCAGCGGCGCGTAGTCGGGCTGCTGCACGGCCTTCAGGATCAGCGAGGGGTTGGTCGTCGCATCCTGCGGGGCAAACTGGGCGAGCTGCTTGAAGTTGCCGGTGTCGGCGACGACGGTGGTGAACTGCTTGAGTTGCTTGAGTTGGTCGAGCTGGTGCATGGCGTGGGGTCCGGTTCAAGGCAATCCGTGATTAGAACCCGAGTCCGCAGCGGTCGCCGTACAAGCCGGTTACGACACCGCTCAGCCGCGCAGGCAGCGGCGCACGATTGACCTTGCAAAGAAACTGGTGCATCATCTTTTGTGAAACTGGGTTACAACACCTTCGCACCAACCTCCTTTTATTCCAGAGGCATTGCATGTCCTTCGATCTCGTCTTCTTCGGTGGCACTGGCGACCTGACGTGGCGCAAACTGATGCCCGCGCTGTTCCAGGCGTTCCGCCATGGCAAGCTGCCGAGCGGCGGTCGCATCCTGGCGGTCGCCCGCGACGAGCGCAGCGACGAGGCGTACCGCGCCTTCATCAAGGAGCGGTTCAGCGAGGTCGAAAGCTCCAAGCGGCCGACGGATGAAGAGTTCGCCCGCTTCGCCGAGCTGCTGCACTACCGGCGCATGGACCTGTCGCACCCGGAGGACTACGCCGGCCTGAAGCAGTGGATCGATGCACGCGGCGCCGACACGACCGTGCTCTATCTGGCC
>JBEEMX010000512.1:0-2770 GCA_041192465.1 Pseudomonadota bacterium
AGCGCACGCGACAGACGACGACAAGGCTCTGCTCGCGAAGATCCGCGCGGACCTGCTCCGGATGCTGAACAGGGTGGCGCCTACGGTGGCCTACCGCGTCGCCGGATTTGGGGATGCCTACACCCGGATGTACCAGCGGCCTGACGAGGGGGTACTCGGTATCGAGGCGGACGAGATGCTGTTGCCGGGGCTGGTGCAGCCATACGAGCGCGCGGGCAAGACCTGCCTGGTTGCGGTGGCAGTCGGCAAGCGCGAGGTGGTACGCCTGACCATGGACCGGATCGCCCGCTTCAAGGCGCCGCGGCTGGGCTACATCCCTCAGACGATGGCGGAGGAAAAGGCTTGGCGCCTTCACATCACGACCGATGACCCCGACAGCGAAGACGTTTTGTCGATGCCCTCGCTGGTCGGCGGGAGCTTTCTGGCCGATGTAGAGGCGCAGTACGACAAGTTCGCCGCTTCACTCGCTGGGATGACGGGCCAGCGCCTGATCGACTCGATCGACGAATCGTTCGTGCTCGCCCAGGTGCAGGGGCTGACCAAGGAGCAGCGCACCCGCTTCCTCGGGAGCTTGCAGAAAGTGCTGAAGCGGAGCAAGGACGTGGCGATGGAGTCGATCTCCAGCGGCAAGCCTTTCTTGCAGCGCCTGCGGCACATCATCCCCGTCTTTTCCGAAAAGCAGCTCGTGTCCATGCAGGGCGTGAACAGCGCGGGTGGCAGTGGTGGCGGCAGGGCGGGAACGGTCGGCATCGACGACGTGCTGATGAACGCGAAGCTGCTGGCTGGCGCGCTGGGCACCGACCTGACGCAACTCGGATTCGCCGACCAGCTCAGTGCGAGCATGGGCGACGGCGGGGCATTCCGCACATCGGCGCAAACCGCCGAACGGTCCCGGTCGCTGCGCATCGCGCTGGCGGACGGGTTCGGCCACATCATCGCTACCCACTGCGCGCTGAAGTACGGCCGCCAGTACCTGCCCGGCCGCGAGCCGTGGGTGGTGAATTTCTACGGCACCATTTCGGCGCTGGAAAGCGAGCGCCAGCGGACCCTCGCAGACGCCATGAACGCCAGCGCACTGATGGTGCAGACGCTCACCCAGGCGCGGGATCTTGGCCTGGACAAACCGGCGTTGGAGCACCTGCTGTCGAAGGTCATGAAGATCGACGAGGACGCGGCGAAGCTCTACGCATCGTCCCTGCTCAAGGCGGCGAAGGAGGCTGCCGCGGCGATGGAGGCGCAGGGCGGCGGATTCGGTGGTGACGGCGGAGGTGGCGGCGAGCCGCCGGCCATGGTGCCGGGCGGCACGGGCGACGGCATCGACCAGGAAGAGGAGGCCCCAGCATGATCAGCGCCGACCTGTTCAAGGGCGCCGGCTCGGCGCTGGGCGGCGTTGCGTCGAAGAGGATCGCGGACAAGCTCTACGGCAGTGGGGGCGTCAAGAACGTCCAGCTCATCCACACCAGGGACGACGCAAAATTTCTCGATCCGTCCGACCCTGGGTACATGGACAACCCGCAGTACCTGCTTGGTGGGTATTCGCTGGCGCAGACCGCCGCCGCCATGGACTACATGCTCGATGCGCGGCTGTCGCGCAAGAACCTGTACTTCGTCGAGATGGAAGACCCGAACCCGCCCGCGCTGGACTACGGCATCGGGCCAAAGCAGCGGGCGATGACCAGGCTGAAGAGCAACCTGTTCTCCATCTTCGCGGCATCCGGTGGGCTGAAAGGCATCGCTGCCGGCCTCAAGTCTCAGGCGCTGGGCATGGCCTCGGGCGCGCTGTCGTCGCTCGGGTTCAACACCAGCGCGATCAGCGGCGTTTTGATGTCGCAGGGGGTCAATGTCCCACACGTCTTCAACTTGTTCGCGACCGAGATTTCGTACAGCGAGGTCATCTCGGGCGAGCCGGTGAAGATCGGCGGGACGACATCGGACAAGGTGTCAGGGCGCGAGCCTGTCGAGATCAGCATCACCACGCTGGACGACGAAGCGGGGACCATCAAGCGGTGGTTCACCGGCAAGCAGCACCAGGCCGTCCACCCGAGCGGGACGGTCGGCCTGCCAGCCCAATACTGCATCCGGCTGACCACCTACCACGCGACGCCGAACGACGACATCAAGGCGTTCGGTGTTCACCTGATGATGCGACCGGGGACGATCCAGTCGGATTTGTCCCGCGGAGAAGGCGATTGCGAGCAGGTCAAGATGACCTTCGTTCAAGCCGACCAATTCGTGATCTGACCCTGCCATGACGACATTCCAACACGACGCCGCAGGCTTCCTGACCGGCGAGCGCATCACCGACCGCAAGAACAAGGACGACGGCGTCCTGGCCGCGCTGGAGGACATCGACGGCAGCTTGGGCGAGATCAGCGGGGGGATCGACGATGTAGAGGCTGCGCTGCAGCAGATCGCCGACATGATCCGGCGCGACACGCCGACTGCAGGGACTGGCCGTCGCGGTGGCACGGCGGCGGGAGGTCGGGCGATCGGGGCGGGCGAGGCGGTGTCAGCGTCTGGGCGGGCGGCGTCTACCGCGGGGACTGCTGCGCGGCAATCCTCATCGTCGCCAGAGGTTCCGGCTGGGCAAGGGGTCTCGCAGTCTGGTACATCAAGCGCCGCAGATCGCCCACGCAACGCCGCGGGCCAGTTCGTCAGCATCACGAACAACAGCGCGACGAGCGGCGCGGACCCTGCGCTGTCGAAGGAGGTCCGGGCGCTGGCAGGGCGGATCAGCGAGTTGGCCGGCCGGATCGGGCAGTCGGCGCCA
>JBEEMX010000513.1:0-2758 GCA_041192465.1 Pseudomonadota bacterium
GCCCGCGTGCCGGTGTGGATCCACTCGCCGGACGCGGTGACGACGCCCAGGCCGAGCACGTTCTCGCGCATCGTGCCGTAGCGCACCGCGTTCGTGCCTGAGGCGCGCGTGGCCGCCATGCCGCCGAGCGAGGCGTCGGCGCCGGGGTCGATCGGGAAGAACAGGCCCGTGTCGCGGATCTCGCGGTTGAGCTGCGTGCGGGTGACGCCGGCCTGCACGGTGACGGTCAGGTCTTCCGCGTTGACGCGCAGCACGCGGTTCATGCGCGACAGGTCCAGGCTGATGCCGCCCTGCACCGCCAGCAGGTGCCCTTCGAGCGACGAGCCGACCCCGAACGGGATCACCGGCACCTCGTAGCGGTCGGCCAGCTTGACCGCGTCGATCACGTCCTCGTTCGATTCGCAGAAGACCACGGCGTCGGGCGGTGCGGCGTCGTAGGCGGACTCGTCGCGGCCGTGCTGGTCGCGCACCGCCTGGGCGGTCGAGCAGCGGTCGCCGAAGCGGTCGCGCAGGGCCTGCAGCATCGCGTCGGGCATCGGGCGGTGGGCGTTCATGGGGCGTCTCCGGTCTGTTTCTGGGCGAGGGCGTGATGATGCCTGCGGTGCCGTTCTTTGGCACGCCGCCGGAGCGCAGGGCTGTGCATCGGTGCATACCCTGCAGGGTGATTCAACGTGATCTGCATCACGAATAATGGCCCGGTGGGGGCCACAATCTCCCTGCATGCCGACCGAGTGGTCGGTGCTCTGACGTTCTGATTGGCGTTTGGATTCACCAGGAGACTCGCATGAACATCAATGTTGGCGGCGCGGACCGCATCCTCCGCATCGTGGTCGGTCTGGTCCTGATTCTGCTGGCGCTGTCCGGCCAGATCGGGGCCTGGGGCTGGATCGGCGTCGTGCCGCTGGCGACCGGGTTGTTCCGCATGTGCCCGCTGTACTCGCTGCTCGGCATGAACACCTGTCCCGTGTCGCCGAAATAGGCGGCGGCTCCGGCGGCGCAGGCAAAATCCTGCGCATGCCGCGCCTTGACGCCACGATTCCTGCCTTTTCCTTGGCCTTCGCGATGGTCTTTGCGTTGCCGGACCCTGCTGCCGCCCAGGCGGTGTGGGCGGTGGAACTCGCGCCGGGCCTAGCGTCGGATGCTGAGGCTGGGCGCTCGGCGGGCGGGCGCGTGTCGGCCGGGGTGATGTGGCCGCTGGGTGATGCGGGTGCATCGGCTGGCGCGGTGCTGGGCGCGGCGTCGTTCGGCGACACCCGCACCGGCCCGTGGGTGCAGCGCCACCGCCGCCACACCAGCGGCCCGTTCGCCGCCCTGCACGCCGCCGTTCCGCTGGCCGAGGGCTGGCAAGTGCAGGCGCGCATCGGCCTCGGGCGCTGGCAGACGGCGCTGACCACCGCGGTCAACGGGTCCGACGTGTTCGAGGCGACCGAGCACCACCTCGGGCCATTGCTCGGCGCTGGGCTGACGTGGTGCCTGCGGCCTGCGCTGGGCGTGGTCGCTGCGGTCGATGTCGGGCAACACCGCTTCGACGGGCTGCCCACGGTGCGGCCGGTGCTGTGGTCGCTGGGCGTGTCGGCGACGTTCTGACATGGTTCTCCCTGTGGTCCCCTCACCGATCGGGCCGCCACAATCGGCTGAATCAAGGAGAACTCCCGCATGAAGATCGCCCTGTCTGCCGCCATCGCTCTGGCCACCACCCTGACCGCTGTGCCCACTGTCCAGGCCCAGGACGCCGGCCAGCTCAACGTCATCTGCTCGGTGCAGGCCGAGTGGTGCAACATGATCCAGACCGTGTTTGCCAAGACCACGGGCGTCAAGGTCAACATGTCGCTCAAGGGTTCGGGCGAGGCGCTGGCGCAGCTCATCGCCGAGCGGGCCAACCCGAAGACCGACGTGTGGTTCGGCGGCACGGGTGACCCGCACCTGCAAGCCGCCGAACAGGGCCTGACGCTCGAATACAAGTCCCCCGCGCTACCGCAGCTCCACGCCTGGGCGCAGCAGCAGGCCGAGCAGTCGAAGTTCCGCACCGTGGGCATCTACTCCGGCCCGCTCGGCTTCGGCTACAACACCGAGCTGATCGCGAAGAAGAAGCTGCCGATCCCGAAGACCTGGGCCGACCTGCTCAACCCGGCGTTCAAGGGCGAGATCCAGGTCGCCAACCCGGCCTCCAGCGGCACCGCCTACACGATGGTCGCCACGCTGGTGCAGCTCATGGGCGAGGAAAAAGCCTTCGAGTACATGAAGGCGCTGCACCGCAACATCAGCCAGTACACCCGCTCCGGCACCGGCCCGATCAAGGCGGCGGCGCGGGGCGAGACGACGGTGTCGATCAGCTTCGTGCATGACGGCCCCGGCGAGGCGATGCAGGGCTTCCCGATCGCCACCATCACGCCCGCGGACGGCACCGGCGCCGAGATCGGCTCGATGAGCATCCTCGAAGGCGCCCGCAACCTGCCCAACGCCAAACGCTTCTACGACTGGGCACTCACCGCCGGGGCGCAGGAGATGGGCGCCGCAGCCAAGCAGTTCCAGTTGCCGTCGAACAAGGCCGCCAAGGTCGATCCACGGGTGCCGGACTTCAAGAAGATCAAGTTCATCAACTACGACTACGCCAAGTACGGCGCCAGCACCGAGCGCAAGCGGTTGATCGCGCGCTGGGAGAAGGACGTCAACGCGCTGCCACACTGATGGTGGCGCTCGCGGGGGTGCTGCTGCTGGCCCTGCTGCTGGGCGTGGGGCTGGCGCGGCTGGGGCGGTT
>JBEEMX010000514.1:0-2757 GCA_041192465.1 Pseudomonadota bacterium
GAGGCCGAGATCTGCATCGTCACCAAGGCGCCGCTGAAGGGTCCGGGCTGCAACGTCGCCGCCGTGATGGCGGCCACCGACTTCGTGATCCCGGGCGTCGAGATCATCGACTCGCGCTACAAGGACTTCAAGTTCGACTTGAAGAGCGTGATCGCCGACAACACCTCGTCATCGCGCTTCGTGATCGGCGGACGGCCGCGCGACCTGGGTGATCTTGACCTGCGCACGCTCGGCGTGGTGCTTGAGATCAACGGCGAGATCAAGTCGATCGCCGCAGGCGCCGCCGTGCTCGGCAACCCGCTGGCTGCGGTGGCGATGATGGCCAATCACCTGGGCGAGCGCGGTCAGCACATCCCGGCCGGCACGTTCATCATGACCGGCGGCGTGACCGAGGCCTTCCTGGTCAACCCGGGCGACAGCGTTCTGGTGCGATTCCAGGACCTCGGCTCGGTCTCGATGCGTTTCGTCTGACGGCGCGAGTGCCCGGGGTGAATGCCGTGCAGTGCAGCGAATCTCCGGGCTTCCTGCTGCGTTTCGAGCCACTGGTCGAAGACGAAACCGTGATCGACGTCCCGTGCGACGCATCAGGGCAAGTCGATCTGGATGCATTGGCCGAAGCCGATCGCAACGCTTACTTCTATGCCCACACCGTGCGTCACAGGCGATTTGCCGCACGCGTCGTGCCGCTCCACAGCGACTGAATCTCTCGGAGAACGCCATGCCATTTGCACAAATCTACATGATCGAAGGCCGCACCGAGGAGCAAAAACGCGCCGTCATCGAGAAGGTGACCCAGGCGTTGGTCGAGGCGGCCGGCGCGCCCAAGGAAAACGTGCGGGTCTGGATCCACGATGTGCCGAAAGAAAACTGGGGCATTGCCGGCGTCTCCGCCAAGTCGCTCGGGCGTTAGTGCTCGGGCGCCAGAAGAACTTCAGTCCGAGACACACCACACAGGATCAGTCATGTCAGCGAAAAAAGAAACCACCAACGCCTTCACCCAGGAAGAAGGCACGGTCAACATGGGCGGCATCGACGCGCTGGTTCGCCTGGCGCTTGACCAAACCCGCGCCGACGAGCGCCGGGGGCTGAAGACCGGCATGTTCATCTCCGGCTACCGCGGCTCGCCGGTGGGCATGCTCGACGCGGCCTTCATCAAGAACCAGAAGACGCTGCTGTCCAGGAGCATCCACTTCGTCGATGGCCTGAACGAAGACCTCGCCGCGACCGCCGTGTGGGGCACGCAGATGCTGCACACCGTGGGCAAGCAGAAGTTCGACGGCGTCACCGGCATGTGGTACGGCAAGGCGCCGGGCGTGGACCGCAGCGGCGACGCGCTCAAGCACGCCAACTACACCGGCATCGGCAAGAACGGCGGTGTGCTCGCCGTCGTCGGCGACGACCCGAGCTGCAAGAGCTCTTCGCTCGCCAGCCAGTCCGAGCCGATGCTCATGCACGTCGGCATGCCCTCGCTGTACCCAGCCAACGTGCAGGAGATCCTGGACTTCGGGCTGCACGGCTACATGATGTCGCGCCTGTCGGGGCTGTGGGTCGGCCTGAAGATCGTCACCAACGTGGCCGACGGCAGCGGCACGGCCAACGTCGATCCGGCACGGCTGAACTTCGTCACGCCTGACCTGATGTTCGACGGCCAGCTGTTCACGCCGCACATGAACCTGGGCATGAACGTGCGCGCCGAGGCGCTCGCGATGGAGCAGTCGCTCTACACGCGCCGGCTTGAGGTGGCCAAGCGCTACGCCGCGGCCAACAAGCTCAACAACGTCGTCTTCGAGAACGCCGATGCCTGGCTGGGCATCATCACGGCAGGCAAGACCTACAACGACCTGCGCCAGTGTTTCCTCGAGCTGGGCCTGGACGACGCCGCGCTGCGCCGCTACGGCATCCGCATCCTGAAGATGGGCATGCTGTTCCCGATGGAGCCGCAGATCGTGCGCGACTTCGCACGCGGCCTGGAGGAGATCTTCGTCATCGAGGAGAAGCGTCCCTTCCTCGAGATGTTCGCCAAGAACGTGCTCTACGGCATGGCCAACGCGCCGCGCATCGTCGGCAAGTTCGACGAGGAGGAAAAGGAACTGCTGCCGCACTATGGCGAGTTCGAGTCCGACATCATCGGCCGCGCCCTGACCAAGCGCCTGTCGCAGAAAGCACGCATCGAGCCGGCCGAGGCCTGGCTGGCGCGGCTCGACGAGATTCACGTGCGCGACAAGCTGGCGACCGCGACGCGCACCGCGTGGTATTGCTCGGGCTGTCCGCACAACAGTTCGACCACCGCTCCCGACGGTGCCATCGTCTCGGCCGGCATCGGCTGCCACACGATGGCGATGTGGATGGACCGCAACGTCGTGATGGGCACCCACATGGGCGCCGAGGGTGCGCAGTGGATCGGCATGGCGCCGTTCACCGACACCAAGCACATCTTCCAGAACATGGGGGACGGCACCTACGCCCACTCCGGTAGCCTGGCGATCCGCTACTGCGCCAGCACCAACACCAACATCACCTTCAAGGTGCTGCGCAACGCCCACACCTCGATGACCGGTGGTCAGCAGATCATGGGCGAGGAGCCGCTCTCGAACCTGGTGTCCGACCTGCTGTCCAACGGCGTGAAGAAGGTCATCGTCACCAGCGACCGCCCCGAGTTGATCAGCGGCCTGCCCGGTGCCACCGAGGTCTGGCATCGCGACCGCCTCGACGAGGCCCAGCGTGCGCTGGCCGAGATTCCGGGCACCACGGTGCTGG
>JBEEMX010000515.1:0-2753 GCA_041192465.1 Pseudomonadota bacterium
CGCTGCTGGCGCTGATGGCGACCAAGGAATGCGTGAACCGCGCCTACGAGGCACCGCTGACGGAAGGGCTGCTGTTCGAGCGCCGACTGTTCCACGCGCTGTTCTCCAGCAGCGACCAGAAGGAGGGCATGGGCGCCTTTCTGGAGAAGCGCGCGCCGCACTTCACACACCGCTGAACCCTGGCGTGCATGGGGTGCCCCTGATGGTGTGGCCGGGGTTGGCCTGTTTCAATGGGTGCCATGGAACTTGTCCTCTTCATCGGCCCGCCCGCCGCGGGAAAGTCCACCTTCTACGCGGCCCGCTTCGCGCAGACCCACCTGCGCCTGAGCCTTGACATGCTGCGCACGCGCCACCGGGAAACGCTGCTGGTGAACGCCTGTCTGGCGGCCCGGCAACCGGTGGTGATCGACAACACCAACCCGACACGGGCCGAGCGGGCGGTGTACATCGGGCTGGCCCGGGCGAACGGTTTCCGCGTCACGGGCTACCGCTTCGAGGCGCCCTATGCCCAACTGCTCGCCCGCAACGCGGTCCGCCATGGTCGGGCCAAGGTGCCGGAGGTGGCCATCCGCGCCACGCTGGCCAAGTTGGAGCCCCCGGCCCTCGACGAGGGATTCGACCAGCTCTGGCAGGTCGGGCCTGATGCACCGGGAACGGGATTCGATGTGCTGGAATGGCCGACCACCGAGGGAGGGCGCTTGCCATGAGATTCGAAGAACTCGATGTCCGTCTGCGTGCGTTCGAGACCAACGACGACCGCTGCGTGCTGCCGGACCTGCACATCGTCGTGCGGCTGGACGGCCGTGGCTTCACCCGCCAGACCCGCGAGGTGTGGTGTCTCGATGCGCCGTTCGATGCACGCTTTCGCGACCACATGCTCGACACCGTGGCGCACCTGATGGGCTGCGGCTTCGGCGTGGTCTACGGCTACACCCAGAGCGACGAGATCTCGCTGCTGCTGCGCCGCGACGATGCCACCTTCGGCCGCAAGACCCGCAAGATCCTGTCGGTGCTGGCGGGCGAGGCCAGTGCGCGCTTCACGCTGGCGATGGGGCAGATGGCCTGCTTCGATGCCCGCATCTGTCCGCTGCCCACGGCGGCGCATGTGGTGGACTACTTCCGCTGGCGCCACGAGGACGCCCACCGCAACGCGCTCAACGCCCATGGCTACTGGCTGTTGCGTGGCCAGGGCCAGTCGGCACAGGCCGCGACTGCGGCACTCGCCGGACTGTCGGTGGCGGACAAGAACGAGCTGCTTTTCCGTGCCGGCATCCAGTTCAACGCGCTGCCGGCTTGGCACAAGCGGGGTGGGGCGCTGTACTGGCGTGACGAAGTGCGCCCGGGCATTGATCCGAGAACGGGGATCTCTCGCCCGACGCTGCGGCGCACGCTGCACCGTGACCTGGAGCTGTCGGCAGGTGATGCCTACGGCGAATTCGTGCAGGGCTTCGTGTGCTGACCGGGCTCATGCTGGCGGGGCTGGTGGCGACCCAGACCGTGGAAATGCTTCAGGCCCACAACCGCTGGCGTGCGCGGGTCAGCGTGCCGCCGCTGGTGTGGTCGGAGGCGCTGGCGCAGTCTTCGGCCCGCTGGGCGGCGCAGCTCGACCAGGGGGGGCAATGCCGCATGGAGCACAGCGATGCCCCTGACCTGGGCGAGAACCTCTACTGGGCCAGCCCGATCCGCTGGAGCAATGGCCTGACGACGCAGCAGGAGGTCCGCCCGGTCTTCGTCGTCGATGTCTGGGGCCGCGAATCGGCGGACTATCTGGCCGACTCGAATACCTGCCGTCCTGGCAAAACCTGTGGGCATTACACCCAGGTCGTCTGGAAGGCCACCCGCGAGGTGGGTTGCGCGCTGCGGGTGTGCGGCGCGAAGGACCAAGTGTGGGTGTGCCAGTACCAGCCGGCCGGGAACTACATCGGACAGCGGCCGTACTGAGCCCCGACGCTTCAGCCGCACCAGATCAGGACTTCCCCGCCAGCCGCTTCTCGATTTCTGCCGCAGGAATCGCCCCCGGTGCCCGCGTGCCGTCCTCGAACACGATGGCGGGCGTGCCGGTGACCTTGTGCTTCTTCGCCAGCGCCGAGTTGCGCTCGATCGCGGACGCATCGCACTGGCCCATCAGCCGCGCTGGCGCTGCGCCGTCGATCATCCAGTTGCGCCAGACGGTCGTGTTGTCCTTGGCGCACCAGATCGACTTGGACTTTTCGGGCGAATCGCCGCCGAGGATCGGGATCACGAAGGTGTAGACCGTCACGTCCTTCACGTTGACCAGATCCTTCTCCAGCCGCTTGCAGTAGCCGCAGTTCGGGTCGGCGAAGACGGCGATCTTGCGCTTGCCGTTGCCGTTCTTCCAGACGATGGCGTCCTTGAGCGGCAGGCTGGCGAAGTCGATCGCGGAGAGCTTGTCCACGCGCTCTTCGGTCAGGTTGCGGCGCGTGGCCGTGTCGATCATCGAGCCTTGCAGCAAGTAGGTGCCCTTGGCATCGGAGTACATGATGTCGGTGCCGATGCGGACTTCCCAGATGCCGGGCATGGGCGTCGTGCGGATCTCGTCGATCTTGGGCAGATTCGCGAAGCGTTCGGTGAGCGTCTTGCGGATCTCGTCCTCGTTGGCGCGGGCAGGCCCCGCCAGCAAGGTCAGGGCAGCGAGCGCGGCGGCGGCGAAGGGGGCGAGGCGGGGAGTCATGGTGCGGTGTCCTTGGTGGGGGAGTCAGGCATCGAGCGCCCGTGCGGTCAGCCAACGCTTG
>JBEEMX010000516.1:0-2750 GCA_041192465.1 Pseudomonadota bacterium
GTGCGATTTGCCACTTTCCTTGACGGCGCGCTCGATCAAACGCGCGACGCGTGACGGAAGGTCATTGTGTGAAGTGGTCATGACGGCCTCGACTCGAATGGTTGAGCCGACAGCTATCCTGCGCAATCAGGTTGTAGGAAAGCAAAAGAACAAACAAAGAACTCATAGGAATTCCAGAACGGGACGCGAATCACCGTGTGCGCTGTTGATTTCCGTTGAGAGTTGACCCGGGAGGGGCATAAATTTCCACTGAGAAGTGACCCATGTTTGAACCACCTCTGACCGACGGTTTGGAGGTAGCATGGAGTGATCGACATGGCATTATTGAGCGTGATTCGGCGTTGGCATTTTCGTGATGGGATGCCGATCCGGGAGATCGAGCGACGGACCGGGTTGTCGCGCAATACGATCCGCAAGTATCTGCGCAGCGGTGCGGTTGAGCCCCAGTTCAAGGTTGCAGATCGACCGAGCAAGCTGGACCCATTTGCCGAGAAGCTGACAGGCTGGTTGCGGATCGAGGCTGGCAAGTCACGCAAGCAGAAGCGCACGGCCAAGCAGATGCACGCTGACCTTGTGGTTCTGGGCTACGATGGGTCCTACGGCCGTGTCGCGGCCTTTGTGCGGGACTGGAAGGCGGATCGGCAGCGCGAGCAGCAGACCAGCGGTCGCGGGACGTTCGTGCCGTTGATCTTTGCGCCGGGCGAGGCGTTCCAGTTCGACTGGAGCGAGGATTGGGCCATGCTGGGCGGCAAGCAGACCAAGTTGCAGGTGGCACATACCAAGCTGTCACACAGCCGGGCCTTCACCGTGCGGGCCTATCTTCTTCAGACTCACGAGATGCTGTTCGATGCGCTAACCCAGGCGTTCAGGGTTCTGGGCGGTGTTCCCCAGCGCGGCATCTTCGACAACATGAAGACCGCGGTTGACCGGATCGGCAAGGGCAAGGTGCGGCAGGTCAACGCCCGCTTTGCCGCTATGGCCAGCCATTATCTGTTCGAGACGGACTTTTGTAATCCTGCTTCCGGTTGGGAGAAGGGGCAAGTTGAGAAGAACGTGCAGGATGCGCGCCGCAGACTATGGCAACCGATGCCCAGCTTCCCCGATCTGGAGGCCTTGAACGCTTGGCTTGAGCATCGCTGCGTCGCGCAATGGGGTCAGATCCAGCACGGCGGCCTGCCTGGCACAGTGGCTGATGTGCATGCCGCCGAAGTCACAAGCTTGATGCCGCTGGGGCGCCTCTTCGACGGCTTCGTCGAACACCCGAAGCGGGTATCGCCGACCTGCTTGGTGACCTTCGAGCGCAACCGCTACTCTGTGCCGGCATCCTTTGCCAACCAGCGTGTCTCGTTACGGATTTACCCGGACCGGATCGTCATCGCCGCCGAGGGCCGTAACCTGTGTGAGCATGGCCGGATTATTGCGCGGTCCCATCATCTTCCGGGACGGATCATCTATGACTGGCGGCACTATCTGGCCGTAATCCAGCGCAAGCCGGGCGCTTTGCGTAATGGCGCGCCGTTCATCGAGATGCCCGACGCGTTCCGGCAGTTACAAGGCCACCTGCTCAAGCATCCCGGCGGAGACCGAGAGATGGTCGAGATACTGGCGCTGGTGCTGCAGCACGATGAACAGGCGGTGCTGTGCGCTGTCGAGCTGGCACTTGAGGCCGGTGTGCCGACCAAGACCCACATACTCAACATCCTGCACCGGCTGACCGATGGCAAGGCTCCGCCAGCACCCCTGATCGATGCCCCCCAGGCGCTGCGCCTCGTCCAGGAGCCGCTTGCCGATGTCGGGCGTTACGACAACTTGCGGGAGCTGCGTCATGCGTCATGATCCTGCCAGCGCTGCTGTGGAGGTAATGCTGCGCAGCCTCAAGATGTACGGCATGGCCCAGGCTGTCGGCGAACTCATCGAACAAGGCGCCCCTGCCTTCGATGCCGCCGTGCCGATCCTCTCCCAGCTACTCAAAGCTGAGATGACCGAGCGCGAGGTCAGGTCCATCGCCTACCAGATCAAGGCCGCCCGGTTCCCGGCCTATAAAGACCTGGCGGGCTTCGACTTTGCATCCAGCGAAGTGAACGAAGCCCTGGTTCGCCAACTGCATCGCGGTGACTTCATCGACGGGGCCGACAACGTCGTACTGATCGGTGGTCCAGGCACTGGCAAAACCCACGTCGCCACTGCGCTCGGTGTTCAGGCGGTCGAGCATCACCGCAAGAAGGTCCGGTTCTTCTCAACCGTCGATCTGGTCAATGCGCTCGAACAGGAAAAGGCCATGAACAAGGCCGGACAACTGGCCGAACGCCTGCTGCGTCTCGATCTCGTTATCCTCGACGAACTGGGCTATCTGCCGTTCAGTCCATCAGGCGGGGCGCTGCTGTTCCACCTGCTCAGTAAACTCTACGAGCGCACCAGCGTCATTATCACGACCAACCTCAGCTTCAGCGAGTGGGCGGACGTGTTCGGCGATGCCAAGATGACCACTGCCCTGCTGGACCGGCTGACCCATCATTGCCACATCCTCGAAACCGGGAACGACAGCTTCCGGTTCAAAGCCAGCTCCGCTGCCCCCAAAACCAGAAAGGAAAAATCTACCACTTGACCCATAACCCGCATCGCGGGACATAGCTTCCACCCGGGTCACTTCTCGATGAAAATCCCGGGTCAACTCTCAACGGAAATCAACACCTGTTGCGCTTGGTGATACGGTGTCATGGGAAGTTGCCCCGGCGGAAAATTCGCTATTC
>JBEEMX010000517.1:0-2746 GCA_041192465.1 Pseudomonadota bacterium
CGGCGTCGCGGGGGAGCAGGGCGGTCTGCAACTCGGCGTTGAGGTGACCGAAGCGGGTCCGGCTCACATACACCTCGGTCATCACCGCCATGGTCAGGGCCAGCTCGCGCTGGTCGAGCAGCGCCTGCTGGTTCTCGACCGCCTTCTTGGCCAGCGGATAGCGGAAGGCACTGATCAGGTTCCAACTGGCGCGGGTGCCCACGCCGACCCAGTCCTGCTTGTACAGGTAGGAATTCGAGTCGTAGTTCAGCCCTGCGAACAACCGCAGGTTGGGCAGTGCCTTGAACAGCACGGCGTCCAGTTCACGCCGATTGACGCGGGCGCGGTAGCGCACCTCGCGCAGTTCAGGCCGGTAGTAGAGCGCATTGGTGAGCATGTCCGCCGGCTCCATGTCGAAGCTCTGCGACGTGGACTGCCGAGGCGGCAGCACCAGCGAGAACTCCTGGTCCGGCAGCACGTTCATCAGCGCACCGAGCTGCCGCTTGGACACCACCAGATCGCGCTGCAGGCGTTGCAGCTCGGCGCGGATCTGGATCAGCTCACGCTGGAAGGTCAGTGCCGCCAGCGGCGAGGTCGTGCCGCGCCGCTCCAGTTGACGCGACTCCTCCAGCGCCGCCCGCACGGTGGTCTCCAGCTCCTGCATCTTGCCCAGCAGCCGCTCGGCGCTGACCGCACGCCAATACGCCGTCCGCACGTCTTCGACGATGCGGTTGGCGATCTTGCGCCGCTGCTCCATCGCGCCAAGCGCCTCATCGGCCTTTTGCTGGGCACGCACATACGACAGGCCGAAATCGAGGATGTCCCACGACAGCGTCAGGTCGGAGTTGAAGATGCTCTTTTCGGTCGAGGTCGAAGGCTCCAGCGACTCGCGTCCGCTGAGCAGGGAGCGGCTGCTGGAGCCAGACTCCCGATTGCGGGCGTTGTAGCCGGCGTTGGCCACGAGCTGGGGCAGCATGTCGTAGCGCGTCAGCTCGAACTCGCTGAGCCGCAACGCCTGCGACATCAGCTCGACACGGTAATCGAGGTTGTACTTGAGCGCACGCGCCATCGCCTCGTACAAGCTGATGGACGCAGTGATCGGCTCCTGTTTGGCCGCAACGCGCTCAACCGAGCTTTTCACGGCAGTTTTCAGCTCGGCATCGGCCAAGGGGACCGGTGTCACGGACGCGCACCCCCCCAGAATTGCGAGAGAGGTGGCCAGCGCCATGCGGTGCAGGCGGGGAAACAGGGGGATGGTCATGGTGGAGGTGACACTCGCGGTCATGATTTGGATCGGATGTGGGCTGAGAACTCAGTTCGCGGCCATGGCGGGAGCCTGGCGTTCGGTACCACGCGTGGCGGTACGTTGCTCAGGCTCTTTGCTCAACTTCCATGCGGAGCTTGGCTGGCGAGAAGCGGGCGCCTGTACCACCGGATCAGGTTCTGCCAGCAAGCGCACAGCGCCCGAAGAAACGTCGATTTCCAGCCTTGCTTCGGTCACGGCACCGTCGGCACGCAAGGCACGTACCATCAACCCTACCCGCTCCAGGCCCGGTACGCGGGTGATGGTGACCTGGCCATGCGGATCGGCCCGTATCTGTGCGGGCAACGGCCGCCCTTCGGTGGTGAGGAATTGGTACTCGGCGACCCGGCTGTCCGTCCCGGTGGCACGCCCATGCCCTGGTCGGACCGACAGGTGCAATGTTTCGCACAGGACTTCGGTCTCGAACCAGAAGGATTCCTGCACCGGCCCTTTGCTGAAAGGCAACCGGAGCGAGGCCGAGGCGTCGGCTCCGGTGGACAGGGAAAGCGCATGCAGGAACGCTGCACCGGTCGGCCCGACCGCCACGTCACAGCCATGCAGCAGCACGTCGCACTGTTCAGACAGTGCGGCCTGGATCACCCGAAAGTCCGCGGCATACCGCCCCTGCAGCGTGGACTGGTTCAGCACGGCCGTCCCCAGGTACAGCGCGCCAGCACCGCCATGCGAAAGGATATGCACGGCATCGAGATCCCGGCGTCCAGCGAGCGTCTGGGCAATCTGGTCTACGCCGTCGCGGCCAGCATCGAGCAGCACCACCTCCACCGAGCGGTCCAGCCCCGCAATCAACTGCGGAGCATCGCGCAAGCCACCATCGACAAACGCGATCTCGTGTGAAACCGGCGCCAGCAACGTACGCCCGGCGATGGCCAGCCCCGACATGGCCTCGGCCAAGTCGATCACTGCCTGGGTTTCCTGTGCGAAATGGTCGCCGTGCGGCATGCCATCGTGCGTGAAATCGAGTGCATCGACCGCGGCAGCCAGCGCGGCGCCGTCGAACATCATCCGCGCCTCCAGCGCGAGCAGGTGGTTGCGCACGCGATCCGTGCGGCCCGCCGGCGGGGAAGCGGGGGTTGGCTGCTGGGGTCGGTTGGCGTGGTTCATGGGGTGCAATAGAGGAATGTGTCGCTATAGTGACAGCCCCTTTCTGCGCCTCAAGGGTCAAAAAACACCCAAACCAACCCTCCTTTCTCAATCAAGAAATTGATTCACAAGAAAAAGTCAAGTTAAATATCAATGCGTTTTTGCGTCTATTTTCATTTTCAGTTCCACCAGCATCGCCAAGGCCATCTCGCGCCCCGCAGCGATCGAGCGTTTGCGCGCGGCGAAGTCCGCGCTGGAAATGCCCGTGAGCTTGGGCCGCAACACGATGTCGGCCTCCTTCAGCTCGAAGTTGTTGATGCTGCGGCCCATGATGGAAAACGTCTGCAGCAGCATGCGCATCGC
>JBEEMX010000518.1:0-2743 GCA_041192465.1 Pseudomonadota bacterium
GCCGGCCGAAGACCGCGAGGTGTTCACGAAGGATGTCAAGGGACTCTGGCCGACCAAACAGGATTTCAAGGACGCCTTCCCCGCTGTGCTGCGTGGCACCGCGCTGGGTTCGATCCTGGGCGTGCTGCCCGGTGGTGGTGCGCTGCTGGCGTCGTTCGCGGCCTACACGGTCGAGAAGAAGGTGCGTGGCCGTCCCGGTGAAGTGCCGTTCGGCCAAGGCAACATCCGCGGTGTGGCGGGTCCGGAGTCGGCCAACAATGCTGGTGCGCAGACCTCGTTCATCCCAATGCTGACGCTCGGCATCCCGCCGAACGCCGTGATGGCGCTGATGGTGGGCGCAATGACCATCAAGGGCATTCAGCCGGGTCCGCAGGTCATGGCCAGCAACCCCGAGCTGTTCTGGGGCCTGATCGCCTCGATGTGGATCGGCAACCTGATGCTGGTGATCCTGAACCTGCCGCTGATCGGCATCTGGATCAAGCTGCTGACAGTGCCTTACCGCTTCCTGTTCCCGGCGATCCTGGTGTTCTGCTGCATCGGCCTGTACACGCTGAACAACAACAACTTCGACGTCTACATGGCGGCGGGCTTCGGTCTGGTGGGCTACATCTTCTACAAGATCGGTTGCGAGCCGGCGCCGCTGCTGCTGGGCTTCATCCTCGGCCCGATGATGGAAGAGAACCTGCGCCGCGCGCTGCTGCTGTCGCGTGGTGACTGGAGCACGTTCATGACCCGTCCGCTGTCGGCCGGTCTGCTGCTGGCGGCCTTCGCGATGGTCGTGGTGGTGATGCTGCCGTCGATCAAGAACAAGCGCGAAGAAGCGTTCCAGGACGCGGACTGACCTGCACGGCGCGGGACTTGCACAGTCCTGCTACCCTCGAAGCCCACCCTCTGCGGTGGGCTTTTTCGTTTCCGGAGACCCTGATGATCGACCCCGATCGCCTGCCCGTCGCGCTGCGGGCGCTGTATCTGCCGGTGTTCCGCATGCTGTGGTTCGCCTGGCTGGCGGCCAACATCACGATGTGGATGAACGATGTCGCCGCCGCGTGGCTCATGACGCAGCTCACCGACAGCGTGGTGATGGTCGCGATGGTCTCGGCGGCCTCGACGCTGCCGGTGTTCCTGCTGGGCCTGCCGAGCGGGGCGCTGGCCGACATCGTGGACCGGCGGCGCTGGTTCGCCTCGACGCAGTTGTGGGTGGCCCTGGTGGCGACGCTGCTGGCGCTGCTGTCGCTGGGCGGAGGGCTGACGGCGCCGCTGCTGCTGGCGCTGACCTTCGCCAACGGCATCGGGCTGGCGGCGCGCTGGCCGGTGTTCGCCGCGATCGTGCCGGAGATCGTGCCGGCGGCGTCGCTCTCCGGGGCGCTGGCCTTGCAGGCGATGGCCATGAACCTCTCGCGCATCATCGGCCCGATCGTGGCGGGTGCGCTGCTCGCGGCGTCGGGCAGTACGGCGGTGTTCGTGCTCAACGCGGTGCTGTCGCTGCTGGCGTTCGCGCAGATCCTGCGCTGGAAGACCGCGCCGCGCATCAGCGCCTTGCCGGGCGAGCGGTTCGTCGGGGCGATGCGGGTGGGCGTGCAGCACGTGCAGCAGAACCCGCGGATGCGCGCCGTGCTGCTGCGGGTGTTCGTGTTCTTCTTCCTGAGCACGGCGCTGACCGCGCTGCTGCCGCTGGTGGCGCAGCGGTTGGGCGGTGGGGCCAGGGGGTTCACGCTGCTGATGGCGTGCATGGGGGCCGGGGCGATGCTGGCGGTGATGGGCCTGCCGCGCTGGCGCGACCGCTACAGCCGTGACCGCATCGTCGGCCTGGGCTCGCTGGTGGTGTCGGTGATGACGGTGGTGGTGGCGCTGGCGCCATGGTTGTGGCTGGCGGCGCTCGGGATGGCGGTGGCGGGGGGCGCGTGGATTGCCACGGCCAACACGCTCACGATGTCGGCGCAGCTCGCCTTGCCGAACTGGGTGCGGGCGCGGGGCATGTCCACGTACCAGATGGCGCTGATGGGCGGCTCGGCGGCGGGCGCGGCGACGTGGGGGCAGGTGGCAGGGCTGGCCGGCTCGGTGCCGGTGGCGCTGGTGGCGGCCGGGGTGTGCGGGCCGCTGGTGCTGCTGGCGGTGCGGCGCTTCACGGTGTCGGGGGAAGAGGCCGACCTGCGCCCGGCGTCGCCCGCGCAGACGCCGCATCCGGCGATGGACATCGGCCCGGACGAGGGGCCGGTGATGGTGACGGTGGAGTATCTGATCGACCCGGCGCGGGCGGGCGAGTTTGCCGAGGTGATGCGGCTCACCCGGCAGGCGCGGCTGCGGCAGGGAGCGCTGTCGTGGGGATTGTTCCGGGACACCGAGCGGCCGGGGCGGTATGTCGAGTATTTCGTCGATGAAACCTGGGTCGAGCACCTGCGGCGGCTGGAGCGGTTCACGGCGGATGACGTGCAACTGCGCGGGCGGCGGCTGGCGTTTCATCTGGGGGATGAGGCGTTGCAGGTGCGGCGGTATGTGGGGGAGGCGCTGGAGGGGGCGGGGCGGTGATGCAAGCTCAGGCCGCCATCAGCGCATCCAGCGGGCTGCGTGTCGTGCCGGCGGCCATCTTGAGCACATGCGTGTAGATCATCGTGGTGCTTACATCGCTGTGGCCGAGCAGTTCCTGCACGGTGCGGATGTCGGTGACGGGAATACCCAGAACCACGCCCAGGTTTCGCCGGCTCTCGGGTATTTTCGGTCGAGTGCATGCGGGGTTTCAACGCCG
>JBEEMX010000519.1:0-2735 GCA_041192465.1 Pseudomonadota bacterium
AGGTCCAGCCGCGACCCGGCGCTGAACGCACTCAGTGGCGGCAGACCGGGGGCGCGGCGGGCCTCTGCCAGCAAGCGGGTCAGGGTGCTGCGGTAGTCCTCGACCGTCGTCGGCACGGCCCAGGCGGGGAGGTCCAGCCCTTCGGTTTTCAGGTTGATCAGCGCCACCGACCCCATGCCATGCCGCGCCCGGCTGCCGAGCGCACCGAGCAGGCCGAAGAGCTGCACCGCCTGCACTACCGAGGCGATGTCCCCCTGCTTGGCGGTGGGCCGGAACAGCAGGCGCACATCGAAGCCGCCACCGGCTGCGAGACCCGCACGGGTGCAGTGGTTGCCGTCCTTGAAGCTGCCCAGACCCTGACCGAGCAGGTACAGGATGCCGTTGTCGAAACCGGCGCCGAAGGGCTGTTTCTGCGCCGCGCCGCTGCGGTCGATGACCTGCATCAGGAACACGCCCTGCCCGCCGCCCGAGTCGGTGGCCGAGTGGCCGAACAGGCGGCTCTCGTCTTCGTGGAGCTGGCGCAGCGCGGCATGCTGGTCCTGGCCTTGGCCCTGCAGCGCCGCGACACGCGACCAGTTCAGCGCCCGCCACCAGAAGCGCAAGGCCCCTTTGACGCTGGACGGCCGGATGCCTTGGGGAGTGGTGGGATCGGCGCCGCCCAGGAACATGGGCGTGACGATCTCGAACGAGGCGAGGAGGGTGTTCATGTGTGGTTTTTTGTGGCCTTTCTCACGGAAGGCCGTCCCTGAAGTGGTCGGCATTCTGGTGGTGCCAGTACCCAACGCTGCCTGGCTCTGGTGTTGAGTTGTGACATAAGTCATGTTTGATTGGGGAATATTTTCAATTCGGACCTGGCGCAGGCGGACACAGCACCTCGCGCAGCCACTGCACCAGCGCATCGCGCTTGAGTCCCTGCCGCATGGCGAACTGCACCGTCACCCACGCCGGGGAGTCGTGGAAATCGAAGAACGCCCGCGCCTCGCTGCTGTCGCGCATCAGTTGCCGCAGGCGGTCACCACGGGCCGGCCAGTCCGCCGCCTGCGTGACCGGCGCGAGCTTCTTCGGGATGCCCAGCCAGTACCGCTGCGGGTCGAGCTGCACCAGCGCCCACGGCTCGCCCCGGCGCTGCACGATCTGTTCGGCCACCGTCGGCAGGTGCAGCATCCCGCTGTCGCCCACCTGCGGCGCGGTGACGTGGCGGCCGTCGCTGAGCACGGTGTTGCCGCGTTGCTGGTGGGCCTGCAACTGCGCCTCGGCCGCCAGCACCGCCGCACTCGGCCGCAGCACCCCCCCGTCGGCGTCGATCCAGCCCAACAGCGTGGTGAAGGGCTGTGCCGCGTCGGCCTGCGTCAACAGCTTCACGCCCAGTGCCTTGGCCAGCTTGCGCGTGCCCTCGTCTTCCGGCCAGCCGGGCCGCACCGCCACCGCCAGCGCGTGGTGGCCCCCGAGCGAGCGCGCCAGTTCGGCCACGTCGGCGAGCTGCGTGCCCTTCTGGTCGTCCTGCGCACCGGGCAGCTTGATGTCGATGCACACCAGCCGGTCGCGGTGACACGCCACCAGGTCGATCTCGCGCACCACCTTGCCCTGGCGCCCCGGATCGGACACCTTGAGCGAATGGCCGAGCAGCTTCAGGCCGCTGTCGCGCAGCCCGGCGCCGAGGAACAGCTCGAAGCCGACGCCGTTGCTGGTGCAATCCACGGGGGTGGGCAGGGCGGTCAGCGCCTCCTGCCAGCGCCAGCCGTTGTCGAGCAGCGCCTGGGTCACGCGGTCCACGGGCAGCGTGCGCGGCAGTGTCTCGGCCGTGATCACATGCTCGGCGGAGAACTGCGTCGCCACGAGTTCCTCCAGCGACAGCAGCCGCTCCAGCGTGCTGGCCGTCGGCACCAGGGCGTCCTCGCCGACGCGCAGCGGCACCATCTCCAGCAGCCCCTCGGCGTTCTGCACGATCTCCGACCAGCCGCTGCCCAGCTCCTGGTACAGCACGCGCCGGGCCGGCAGGTCGATCGCGTGCGTCAGCTCCACGGCGGCGGCGGACATGGGCTTGGTGCCGCCGGTGACGTTGACCAGCCATTCCGCTTCGGGTGCCGCGCCGAACCAGGGCATCAGCACGTCGCGCACCCCGGCCGGTGTGGCTGCCCCCTCGCCGAGCACCACCTCGAACCCTGCCCCCACCGCCACCCGCCGCCGCGACCAGCGTTGCAGCAGCGCCTGCAGCCGACGGGCCGGGCCGGCCGAGCGGCGGTCATCGCGGGTGTGGAAGACATGGACTACCTGCAGCCGGCGCCCGAAGCGTTCGGCGGTGTGCAGCACGAACTGCAGGGCGGGGACGAGCTGCTCGCTGGCGAAGACGATGGCGCGCAGGGGGCGGGCGGGGGTGGCGGTGGCGATCGGGTCGGGCATGGGCGGGCTGCTGTGGAGGGGTGTGGACGGGGGCGGGTGGGCGACTGCGGTGGGTCCGTCAGGTGTCAGGTGAGGCGACGGTCGTCGCACAGCACCTGGCTGGCCGTGTGGGTGACGCCGGCCGCTGCGCCGACCGCGCCCACCGTGGTGGCGACCGACGCGGCGGTGGCGGTGGTGCCGGCGGCGACAGCCGCAGCGGAGGCGATGGCTGCGCCGGTGGCGGCCGTGGCCGCGCCAGCCACGCCGCCTGCTGCGGCACCGGCGGCGGCAGCCGTGGTGGCCGCGCCGAGGACGGTGGTGGCCCCGGCGGCGAGGGCGGTGAGCAGGGGGCCGAT
>JBEEMX010000520.1:0-2728 GCA_041192465.1 Pseudomonadota bacterium
GGCAAGGTGCTGAACACGCGCGAGACTCAGGTGGCGTTGCAGTTCCCGGATTGGACCCAGATCGTCTATTATGGGAATGGCAAATCGATCCGGGTCACGACCAACTGTGTACGGACAATTAGGATGCCGGTACGGACAATTAGGATGGCCGGTCCTGCCGTTGCCATAAGCGCCCCCAGCAGCGTAGCTGCGACGAGGGTCGTACATGCCTGGCAAGCACATCACCAACCGGCAAGTTGCACGCTATATGGACGCACGGCAAGCTGGTGGCAGCCAGGGCAAATCTGCTGATGGTGCCGACTTCAGTGAACGCACCGCCCGACGGCTGGATGGACATGGCTGGTCTGCCCGGCCACCACGGGACTACCGGACGCGGATCGATCATTTCGCGGAGGTCTGGGTATCGGAAATCGAACCGCTGCTGCGCCGGGACGCGGGGCTCAAGTCGTTCGCCCTGTTCGCCGACCTGCAAGCGCGGTATCCGGGACGGTTCCGGGACTGCCAGGTGCGGACGCTGTCGCGCCGGATCCGGCAGTGGCGGGCCATCGAGGGACCGGCTCAGCCGGTGATGTTTCCGCAGGAACACCCGCCAGGGTGGCAGGCCCTGCTGGACTTCACCGACGGCAACGAGTTGGCGGTGACCATCGCCGGGATCGCCCTGCCGCACCGCCTGGGGCATGTCTGCTGTCCGCACAGCGGCTGGCAGTACGCCCGGGTGATCTTCGGCGGGGAGAGCTACCCGGCCCTGGCCGAGACCCTGCGACTGGCCCTGGAGGCGTTGGGCGGGGTGCCGAAGACCCTGCGCACCGACAGCCTCTCGGCGGCGTACAAGAACCTGCGGCAGCGCGATGATCTGACCACTCGGTTCGCAGCCCTGTGCCAGCACTACGGTTGCTCCCCCACCCGGAACACCCTGGGCGTGGCGCACGAGAACGGTGCTGTGGAGTCCCCCAACGGACACCTCAAGGTGCGGCTCGACCAGGCCCTGCGCCTGCGGGGCAGCCGGGACTTCGACGACGTGGAGGACTACCGGGCGTTCGTGGCCGGCATCGTGGCCACCGCCAATGCGCCACGGGCGGCGGCCCTGGCGGTTGAACGTGCAGCGCTGGCACCCCTGCCCCGGTTCCCCGGCGTCACCTGGACCGAGGCCCTGGGCACGGTCTCGCGCTTCAACTGGATCACGGTCCTGGGCAACTACTACATGGTCCCGTCGCGGCTCATCGGCCATCGGCTGGTGGTGCGGATCTACGACGATCGCCTGGAGTTCTTCATCGGGCAGAGGCAGGTCTACCGCAGCCGTCGTCTCCATGGCCAACACCGCGTCCGGGTGGTGAGCTACCACCTTTGCATCGATTCCCTGGTCCAGAAGCCGGGCGCGTTTGCCCGGTTGCTCTACCGCGATGACCTGCATCCCAACCAGATCTATGCCCGTACCTGGGAACGCCTGCGCGAGCGTCTCAGCGAGCACGCTGCCTGCCGCACCTATGTCCGCCTGCTGCACCTGGCCCACCAGCACGTCTGCGAGACGGCGCTGGGAGTCCAACTGGCGGAGATGCTGGAACGCGACGTGCTGCCGGTGGTCGAGGACCTGCGCCTCGCGTTCACCACGCCGGCAGCAGCGGTTCTGCCCATCCTGCACTTCCACACCGCCGACCCGGCTGGCTACGACGCCCTCCGGACTCTGCCTGATCCTCCACCCCTCCCCCAGGCAGCCACGGCATGACCTCCGCACCAGCCTCCTCCCACACCACGGCTCAGGCGCTCACGGCCCTGCGACTGCCCTCCATGGCCCGTTCCTGGCAGGACCTCGCCAGCGAGGCCACTGAGCACGCCTGGTCGCACGAGCGATTCCTGGCGTCGCTATGCGAACTGGAGCTTGCCGACCGCACCAACCGCCGGCTGGCCGCCCGCCTGATGACGGCCAAGCTCCCACCCGGCAAGCGCCTCGACAGCTTCGAGTTCAGCCTGGTCCCTGGGCTGTCCCGACCACGGGTGGAAGCCCTCTGCGCCGGTGACTGGGTCCGCACCCACGGCAACTGCCTGCTCTTTGGCGGCAGCGGCACCGGCAAAAGCCACATCGCCGCCGCCATCGGTTACGGCCTGATCGAAGCGGGATGCAGCGTCCTGTTCGTCCGCACCAATGATCTCGTGCAACGTCTCCAGGCCGCTCGGCGGGACCTCGCCCTGCCGGCGCTCCTGACCCGGCTCGACCGCATCGACTGCCTGATCCTCGACGATCTGGGCTATGTGCGGAAGGACCAGTCCGAGACCAGCATCCTCTTCGAACTCATCGCCGAACGATATGAAAACCGCAGCCTCATCATCACCTGCGACCGCCCCTTTGCCGACTGGGCTTCAATCTTCGCAGACCAGACCATGACCGTGGCCGCCATCGACCGCCTCGTCCATCACTCCACCATCCTCGAATTCGGCTCCGAGAGCTACCGCAAACGCGCTGCCGCCGCTCGGACCACCACCGCCCGCGCACGATAGTCGCTCCAGACCTGCTCCTGCCGCGCTTCGCTTGCCAGCTCCTGCCGGCATCCATTTCCAGACGGAAACGGGTGCCAGCAGGAGCTCTTTTTTATGCTGCTGAGACCACACCACAAACCGGCCATCCTAATTGTCCCTGGACACCTGGGTGTTTTCGTTCCTTCACCCGACGCAGGGTCCGCTCGATGGTCACCGGAATGAGTACCAGAGGCGCCTGGGACACGACCTGGCTGTC
>JBEEMX010000521.1:0-2726 GCA_041192465.1 Pseudomonadota bacterium
CAGGTACGCGGCCTTGGAGACGGTGTACAGCGCCGCCCCGGCCCACACGGCGCGGCACGCCGCGTCCAGATCCGCCAGCACGAAACCGGGGTACCAGCCGATCAGCACGGCATCGGCGTCGTCCGCCCGCTCCGGCGCCCGCACGACATCGAAGCCCGCGTCCACCAGCGGCTTCCAGACACCCTCACCGCCCAGCACCAGCACCCGCTTGTGGCCGCGGCGCTTGAACAGGTCGAGCGCGACACTGACCGGCGTGAGCATCTGCTGCTCGCCGATGGGGAGGCCGATGTGGGTCAAGGCGTGCGAGATCTGCGCCGGCGTCTTGGCGCTGCCGTTGGTGAAGGCGACATACGGCACCTCGCGCTGGCGCAGCAGTGCGAGCAATTCACGGGCACCGGGCAGGGGCTGGTAGCCGCTGAGGTGCTTGTCCGCGAGCGCGAGCGTTCCGTCCACGTCGAACACGTAGCCACGCACGCCAGCCAGCGTCGGCACTCCGGCATCGAGGGCGGGCAGGTTGCTGATCAAGCGGCGGCTCATGCGGATTGCCCCGGTGCGGAGGACGACCGGTGGGAACGCAAGTCCACGAGAAAACCGTCCCGCTCGAAGCGCGCGTGGGTCACGTCGGGTCGCCGCGTCAGCTCGGTGATGAGTTGTTCGACCGGGCTGGCCACGGCGCTGTAGGTCTCGCGGGTCGGGCCGGCGGCCAGCATGGCGTCCACCTGCTCCGCCGGCATCGTGGCGCGCAACAGGAACTCCTCGTCGGAGAGCCGGGCGTCGAAGCGCTTGCGCAGCTCGGACAGCTCGGGCATGGCCGCTTGACCGGACAGCTCGCGTGCCCGCGGCAACTGCTCGATCCGGTCGCGCACGTTCGGGTCCATCGGCGCGGGCGGCGTGCCGAACTTGCCGAGCACGTAGCGGATCACTTCGTCGGGCACGTTCGCATACCGCTCGGGGGCCAGCACGTTCATCACCGCCTGCGTGCCGACGACCTGCGAGAACGGCGTGACCATGATCGGGTAACCCAGCTCGCGGCGCACGCGTTCGACCTCCTCGAACACCTCCGGCAGCCGGTGCTCCTGGCGCATCTCGCGCAACTGGCGCCGCATCGTGCCGATCATTCCGCCGGGCAACTGGTGCTGGAAGTAGCGCATGTCGTACTCCTGCGGTACACCGGTCGCCAGCCCCTCGGCAGCGGCGAGCTGGGTGAAGTAGCGACTGATGCGACCAGCCGCTTCCATGTCCAGATCGACTGAGACGCCTTGGCTGCGCAGGTTTTCCACCACGTTTTCAATCGCGGGTTGGCTGCTGCCATTGCCCAGGGGCCGCGCTGCCGTGTGCAGGGTTTGCACGCCCAGTGCTGGCGCCTCGGCGTAGGTGAATGGGGCCAGGCCGATGGTGCAGTGCGAATGCAGCTCCAGCGGTTTGCCGCCCAGCGCCTCGCGCAGCGCGGGCAGCAAGGTGCGGGCGCGCTCGGGCGTCAGCAAGCCGCCCGGATCCTTCAAGTACACGCGGGTGATGGCCGACACGGCGGCGAGTTGCCGCGCAGCGTGGGCAAAGTGCGCATCGTCATGGATGGGGCTGACGGTGTAGACGATGGCGCCCACGATCTCGCTGGCACCCGCCGCCGCGATGGCAGTGGCGCTGTCGGTCACGGCCTGCATGTTGTTCATGGGGTCCATCACCATGAACCGCTCGATGCCGTTGCGGACCAGCAGTTGGTAGGACAGCGCCATCAGCTCCGGGTGCGCCGTCTCCCACGAGATGAAGCGCATGCCGGTGGACAGGAAGCTCAGCGGCGTGCGCGGCATGCGCGCCTTCATCAGGCGGATGCGCTCCCACGGGTTCTCCTTGTGGAAGCGCACCGTGACCGCCATGTGCGTGCTGGTCGAAAAGTCGATCGCGCGGTAGCCGACGCGGTCCAGGTCGGCGGCGATCTCCAGCATCATCCCGGTGCGCAGACCGACGGCGCCCCACAGGCTTTGATTGCCGTCGCGCAGCGTCGTGTCGATGAAATCGAGGGGGGCGCTCATCAGCGTTTTCCTTGCACGGGTTGGGCGGGTTGGATGAAGGCCGCAGCGTCGGGGCTGGCCAGGAACCGGCCGAGGAATCCGGTGTCGAAACCGCCGGCCGTGAATTCAGGCGTGGCCAGCACGGCGCGGTGCAGCGCGATGTTGTTCAGCACGCCATCGACGCGCACGTCCGCGAGCGAAGCCAGCAGCAGTCGCCGCGCTTCGTCGCGTGTCTGCCCGGTCGCGATGACCTTGGCGATCATCGAGTCGTAGTACGGCGAAATCATCGCGCCGCGCTCGATGTGGGTGTCCACGCGCAAGCCTTCGCGAACCGGGAAGTGCGCGTCGGTGACACGGCCCGGCGCCGGGCGGAAGTCATGCACCGGGTCTTCGGCGTTGATGCGGCACTCGATCGCGTGGCCGGTCAACCGGACATCGGCCTGGGTCAGGCGCAGGCGCTGGCCTTGGGCGACGGCGATCTGCTCGGCGACCAGGTCGAGGCCGGTGATCTGTTCCGTCACCGGGTGTTCGACCTGGATGCGCGCGTTCATTTCCAGGAAGTAGAAGCGTTGCCGCGCGATATCGACCAGGAACTCGACCGTGCCCAGGCTGCGGTAGCCGATGTGCTTCGAGAAGCGCACGGCGGCCGCGTGCAGGTCGCGGCGCATGGTCTCGTCCAGCGAAGGGGCGGGGGCTTCTTCGATGAGCTTCTGGTAG
>JBEEMX010000522.1:0-2721 GCA_041192465.1 Pseudomonadota bacterium
TCGATCCACAGCCCGCAGGTCAAGGGCTGCCACAAGCTGATCAAGGACGGCGCCAAGCTGGTCGAGACGACACAGGACATCCTGGACGAACTGCACTGGGGCACCAGCACCCGCGTGGCAGCAGGTCTGTCCACAGCCGCTGTCCAGACGCGACTGGACGACACGCCGGAAGACCCGCTGCTGGAGGCCCTGGGCTGGACGGCGACCACGCTCGATGCCCTGCAAGCCCGCACCGGATGGCCCACCGCAGAACTCAGCATCCGGTTGCTGGAGCTGGAGCTGTCTGGTCAGGTGGTGCGGCTGCCGGGCCAGTGGTTCCAGCGCCAGTCGAGCGCGTGATTCCATGCACGCACGCCACAGGCACCGCGCCGGTGCACCCCCGCGGTTCCGGAGTCGCTCAGGTATAGTGGATTCATGTTCGACGTGCTCGTTTATCTTTACGAAAACTATTGGCGGCCCGACGCTTGTCCGGAACACGCCCAGCTTTCACGCAAGCTCACCTCGGTGGGCTTCGAGAGCGACGAGATCGAGGACGCGCTGAGCTGGCTGGACGGTCTGGCCAATGTCGCCGAGTCCCAGGCCAAGGCCCAGAGTCCGCTGTCCCTGCGTGTCTACACCCCCGCCGAGCAGGACCACCTGGGCACCGCGTCGATCGCCTTCCTGAGCTTTCTGGAATCCGCCGGTGTCCTGCCCGCTCCCATGCGCGAGATCGCGGTGGACCGCGCCATGGCGACGACCGGCGAACTCGCGCTGGAAGACCTGAAGATCATCGTCCTGATGGTGTTCTGGAGCATCGGCGAAGAGCCCGATGCGCTGATCCTCGACGAGCTGTTCGTGGATGCCGAGGACCGGCTGATCCACTGACTGAACGGACCCACCGCCCAGGCTCAGTGGAGCAGGCGGCCTGGATCTGCGTCGAGCTTGGCCAGCGCATCGCGCGTCGCGCGCACGGTCAGCGATTCTTCTTCCACCGGCACCAGCAGCCCCGCTTGCAGGAAGGCCGCCAGACGGTGTTTCTGGAACAGGATGCCGCGCCCCTGCGGTGACACGAACAGGCTGAACTGCTTGCGCGTGCCTTGCCAGGCGAGCTGCACATTGGCGATGGTGTCGCGGTAGTCCAGCCGGAACCAGCTTCCCACGCTCAGGTTGTTCGACCAGGCGACCATCGCCGGCGTGGGCATCGATCCGCCCTCGGCGACGACCTCGAGATCCTTGGTCTCGTGGCCGGAGAGATCGCGCACCATCGATTCGTCGATCTCGATGTGGTCCACGTCCGGCAGCATGTCCTCCAGCGTCTCCAGTTGCATCATCAGCTCGTTGAGGCGCTCGGTCGGGATGGTGGCGCTGCGGGCCGAGAACGCGGCCTGCAGCGCGTTGTTCAGCGACTGGATGTACTCGTCCTGCCGCAGCACCGGCACACCGGCCGACACCATGCCCTCGCGCAGCTTCTTCAGCAGCGGCGACAGCCGGCGGATCGCTTCGGACCGCTCCTCGCGCGACACCTTGGCGCTGGCCAGCCAGATCAGATCGGCCGCCGCCTTGCGCATGGCCTTGGTCGGCTCGCTGGCCTGCCCGGCCTTGACAGCGGTTGTCGCCAACACATCCGCCCAGACGTGGAACAGGAACTCGCGCACCCCGTCGTGGACCGGCACCTCGTTGAGCATCTTGCGCAGCTCGATCGTGTACTGGATCGCCAGTGTCTCGCGCTGCTCGATCTGCTGGGCCAGCGACACGCCCTTGCTGGCGGCGAGGTGGGTGGACTTGAAGTAGTCTTCCAGGAAACGCTCGAACTCGGTCAGCACGGTCTGGAACACGCGCCGGCCGGTGTCCGGATAGGCTTCGACCACCTGCACAATCCGCTTGATCTCGCGCTCCATCGGCTCGCTCATGCCCGCGCTGCCCGCCTCGAAGCCCATCACGCAGGCACCCATGCGGTCGATCAGCTTGCGCGCCGGGTGGTCGATGGTGGCGAAGAAGTCCGGCTCGGCGATCGCCACACGCAGCACCGGCATCTGCAACCGCGCGAACCAGACCCGCACGGTGGCCGGGATGCGCTCTTCGGTCAGCAGACTCTGGAACATCAGGGCGACCACTTCGATGGTGGCGCGCTCGACCGGCGTGGTCGCGGCTTGCTTGAGGGCGGCCTTGCGTGCCTGCAGTTCCTGCAACAAGCCCGGTGTGCTGACCGCCGCCGATTGCGACAGCACCGGCACGTTGCCGTGGGCATCCGGGCTCGGATCGAAGCGGTGCCGCACGGCAGCCTCGACCTCGTTGATCGCCGCGCGCAAGCCGGCCGATGCGGGCGGATTTGGCTGGGCGATCGTCGAGCTGTAGAAATTGGGCACCTGCCGCGACACCAGCCGGTTCAGCCGACCCAGCACCGCCTCGGCCTGCTCGATGCTGCGCAGCAAGCCAGGCGAGCGCGTCATCATGCGGGTTTCTTCCTGCACGTCGCCGCGGCCGGTCGGGCCAGCGTCCGCCCCCCATGCGGCACCACCACGCCCGCCCAGGCCAGCCATGGCGGTTGGTGCGTACTGGTGGGTATTTTCAGGGGTCATGCCCTGGTAGCCACCCGTGCGCGGCTGCAGACTTGGTGGCGGATGCTGCTTGCCCGCCGCGCCTTCCTGCTGCAGCGCGGGGCCGCCATCATCTTCCAGAAGTACATCCGCCGCCGCCTTCTCCGCTTCGCCTACCGCCGCACTCGCGCTGCCGCCGTCGTCA
>JBEEMX010000523.1:0-2711 GCA_041192465.1 Pseudomonadota bacterium
GGCAGCGATGCGCTGACGGCGTATGTGCTGGCGGCGTCGCAGGCGGCGGGCTGGAAGATCCCGGACGCACCGCGTGAGGCGATGCTGGCGGGGCTGACGGCGTTTGTCGAAGGCAGGCTGGAGCGGCGTTTGCCGTCGCCGCGTGGCGATGCGCTGGAGCGCGACGTGCGCAAGCTCGCCGCGATCGAGGCGCTGTCGCGGCACGGTCGGGCCACGGCGCGGCTGCTCGGTTCGCTGGAGATCGCGCCGCAGCAGTGGCCGACCGGGGCGCTGATCGACTGGCTGGCAATCCTGCGCCGGGTCGAAGGCATTCCGCAGCAGGCGCAGCGGGTGGACGAAGCGCGCAACCTGCTGCGTGCCCGGCTGGTCGCGGGCGGCACGACGCTGAAGTTCGCCGACGAGGCGGGCGATGCGTGGTGGTGGCTGATGACCGGCGCGGACGCCAACGCGGCGCGGTTGCTGCTGACGGCGGTGGACGACGGCGCGGGCTGGCGCGAAGACTTGCCGCGCCTCGTCACCGGCCTGATGGCGCGCCTCGACGCGCAGCGCAACGGCGCCTTCGCGACGACGACGGCCAACGTCTGGACCACGCTGGCGCTGGACCGCTTCTCGGCAGTGCATGAGTCCACGCCGGTCACGGGCCGCAGCCGCGCTGCGCTCGGGACGACGACACGCGAACTTGACTGGGCGAAGCAGGCGAGCGGCGGCGCGATGAGCCTGCCGTGGGCGGCGCCTGCTGCGGCCTCGGCGACACCGGCCACGCTGACGGTCACGCAGCAGGGCACCGGCAAGCCGTGGATCGCCCTGCAGAGCCTCGCCGCCGTGCCGCTGAAGCAGCCGTTCAGTGCCGGCTACCGCATCGAGCGCAGCGTCACCGGCGTCGAGCAGAAGACCGCCGGCCAGTGGACGCGGGGCGACGTGCTGCGCGTGCAGTTGAAGGTGACGGCGATGGCCGACCTGGGCTGGGTGGTCATCAGCGACCCGGTGCCGCCGGGCGCGGCGCTGCTGGGCAACGGGCTGGGCCGGGATTCGCAGATCGCCACCCGCGGCGAGCAGCAGAGCGGCAGTGCCTGGCGTGTCTACGAGGAGCGTCTGCCGGAAGCCTGGCGGGCCTACTACGCCTGGCTGCCACGCGGCACGCACACGGTCGAGTACACGATGCGCCTGAACACCGCTGGCCGCTACACGCTGCCGCCGAGCCGGGTCGAGGCGATGTACGCGCCGGAGAACTTCGGCGAGGTGCCAGTGGGGGTGCTGGAGGTTCAGTGAACACCATAGACCTCCATCGAGTGTGACAAATGCCGCGTTTTTGACCAACCACCCCCTGAGGTAGGGGGTGTATTTGAAGGGTGCCAAAACGTACCGTTCAGACAACGCGGCACTGCACTCCACGGTGATGACGCGGTATCTGACCTTTTATCCTCTCATCGACCCACGCATGTACCCAGGGAGGGCCTGTCAAAGCGACAGGCCCTTTTATTTTGGTGGGGTCTGGAGGCGGTGGGGCGCTAAAACGCCGCTCCATGGAGGCGATACAGTCCGTCGGCTGATCACCCCTACAACATGGACTTCTCTTCCCGCGTATCCACTGCCGTCATTCCCGCCTGGATGGCGATGATGGTCCTGGTGGCGAGTCCGTTGGCGTGGGCTCTGCCGATGTACCCTGAAGTCCGCTCCGCCCACCGCCCCGCCGACCTCACGCTCCTGGACCGCCAAGGCACCCCGCTCCAGTCGATCCGCACCGACCCCAGCGCCCGCCGCCTGCCCTGGGTCGCGCTCGCCGATTTCTCCCCTGCGCTGCGCACCGCAGTCGTGCTCGCCGAGGACCACCGCTTCCACGCCCACACCGGCGTGGACTGGTCCGGTCTGGCGCGCAGCACCTGGGCCAACCTCGCGGGCGATGGCGCGAAGCAGGGCGCATCCACCATCACGATGCAGCTCGCCGGCCTGATCGACACCGACCACGCCCGCCCCGCGAAAGGCCGCAGCGTTGTCGGCAAGCTCGGCCAGATCGCTGCCGCCCGCGAGCTGGAAACAGGCTGGCGCAAGGCCGACATCCTGGAGGCGTACCTGAACCGCGTGCCGATGCGCGGCGAGCTGGTCGGCATTCCCGCTGCGTCGCGGGTGCTGCTGGGCAAGCACCCGAGCGGGCTGGACGCGGCCGAATCGGCGCTGCTGGCCGCCCTGGTGCGCGGGCCGAACGCGGCGCGGGACGTGGTGGTGCGCCGCGCCTGCGCGTTGCTGCAGCAGCAGAAGCTGGACTGCGCTGCGCTGGAGCCGGTGGCATCGAGGGCGCTGGTGCAGGGCGCCGCAGCCCGCGCCGTGCAGCCCGCACCGCCGAACGACGCGCCGCACTACGCCCGCCACCTCCTGCGCACCCTGAAACCCCCGTTGCCCGTCACGCTGAAGACGACGCTCGACGCCGGCCTCCAGCGCCTCGCCGTGCAGGCCCTGCGCCAGCAGCTCGCCGAACTCAGCCTGCGCCACGTCGAGGACGGCGCCGTGCTGGTGCTCGACAACGCCACGGGCGAGGTG
Organism: Pseudomonadota bacterium; assembly: GCA_041192465.1. Lineage (GTDB taxonomy): Bacteria > Pseudomonadota > Gammaproteobacteria > Burkholderiales > Burkholderiaceae_C > Sphaerotilus. The sequence continues at coordinate 2,536 of JBEEMX010000523.1, forward strand.
CGTGCCTGGGTCGGTTCGTCGGGCGCTGCGCTGTCGGACGCGGCGGCGGTGGACATGGTGCTCACGCGCCGCCAGCCCGGCTCGACGCTCAAGCCCTTCGTCTACGCGATGGCCTTCGAGCGCCGGCTCATCACGCCCGCCAGCCTGCTCGAAGACGCGCCCGCGCAGCTCATGGC
>JBEEMX010000524.1:0-2699 GCA_041192465.1 Pseudomonadota bacterium
CCCTGGGATCCCGCTTTCCTCCCGGAGAAGACCCCACGCACGCTGCCGATGCTCGACCCGATGCCGCTGGCCGACGTGGCGCTCGGGGCGGCGCTGGTCGCGCTGCGGCAGGCCATGCCCTACCCGCCGGACAAGCTCACCGAGCAGCATGACAAGGCCGCCGGCGAGACCATCGGCAAGGCGGCGCGCATCGGGCTGAAGCTGGCGCTGGACGACTACGGCGCACAGGCCGGGCGTTTCGCCAAGGCGCTGAGAGTGGTCTGAAGAACCGGGCGGTGCCGCTGGCACGCGCCGCCCGGCTCAGACCCGATTGCCCTTGTCATCCGTCTTGAAGCTCTGCGACTGGAATGCGAAGAAAAACGCCCGCCACGTCCACGCCGCCCCCACCTTGCCCGGATAGCCGAACACCAGCGCGCCGTCCTGCCAGGTGCCGTTGTCGGCGATGTAGGGCGCGCCGTTGCCCTGGTTCATGTGGATGTCGTGGATGCCGTTGCCGGGCTTGAACTTGAAGTACTGGTCGGCCTTGGTCTTCTCCGGACCCCACTTGGCGCCGAACGCGAAGACCTGCGCGCCAGGGGTGGCGATGGCCTTGAGCGTGGCGGCCTCGACCTTGTCCTTCAGGTCGTTGTCCACCCCGGGCGCGTCTGGCGGCACCGGCTTCATCGACGCCGTCTTGAACAGCCCGCCACGCACATAGTCGATCGCTAGCCCGCCCGCCGCAGACGGCAGCTTGCGGTAGCCGGCCGGCAGCGCCAGCAGCCCCACCGTGAACGCCGCCGGCAGCGCCGTGACCGTCTGGAACAGCACGGTGGACGGCGACTTCGGCGCCGACGACCGGACGTTCACCGCAATGCGGTCCATCTCCCCGCCCGCATCGACGAGGAGCTGGTAATGGTCGTCGTCCGCATTGCGCAGATGACCCAGCACAGTGCCCTTGAGCACGCCATACGTGGACAGCGGCATGAAAAATCTCCTTTGAAAAGTCAGGCACGCATACTGCATGAACGTACCTTGCACCGGCCTTTTTTCCACCTCCAGGTTTTCCCCCAGGCAACCCCATGATCCGCATCGAACTGCAAGTCGAACTGAACTACGAGATCGATGCGAACGGCGCCGATTTCGTCTTCAACATCCACGCTGCGCAGACGGCCTGCCAGCAGGTCAGCGCCGAGAGTCTGGTGCTGAGCCAGCCGGTCGTCCCGCACATCCACACCGACGCGGCCACCGGCACCCGCTACATGCGCGTGCGCGCCCTGCCCGGCCCGCTCAAGCTGTCCTACGCAGCCACGCTCGACATCACCCACCACTTCGCCGAGCCGGCGCACCTGCCCGAGGTGCCGGTCTACCGCCTGCCGCCCGAGGTCATCGGCTACATCTACCCGAGCCGCTACTGCCAGTCCGACCGCCTGCTGCGGCTCGCGATGCACGAATTTGGTGCGCTGTGGCAAGGGCACGGGCGTGTGCAGGCCATCATGGACTGGGTACGCAGCCGGGTGAGCTTCACGTCGAACGTGTCGAACTCGACCACCTCGGCACTGGACACGCTGATCGAGCGCGTTGGCGTCTGCCGCGATTTTGCGCACCTGATGATCGCGCTGTGCCGGGCGCTGAACATCCCCGCGCGCTTCTCCACCGGCACCGACTTCGGCGCCGACCCTGCGCTCGGCCCGCCGGACTTCCACGCCTATGTCGAGGTCTACCTCGGTGACCGCTGGTACATCTTCGACCCGTCCGGCACCGCGATCCCGATGGCCTTCGTGCGCTTCGGCACGGGGCGGGATGCGGCGGACGTGGCATTCGCGACCATCTTCGGCGGCGTGCGCTCGCAGGCACCGTTCATCAACGCGCGCGCCATCGTCGACCCTGCACGCGGCTTCCTGCAGCCGGTGCGCTGCCGCGAGGCGCTGTCCACCGATGGGGGGCTGCTGAACAGCGTCAGCGCGAGATGACAACGAAGCGGTCGCAGACCTGGTAGGTATGGCGGACGTTGTGGATCACGAAGACACCACCGTTCGCTGCGGTCGGCGATGTCGCGCATGATCGCCACCGCCTGACGCCGGTTTCAGCCCTGCAGCGCCCCGAACACCGCCTTCAATATCTTGCTCCCCGTTCCCACCGGATCCTGCCGGATCTTTTTCTCTTCCTCGCCGATCATCCGGTAAAGCCCGTCCAGCGCCTTGCCGGTCACGTACTGCTGGATGCTGGCCTGCTGGTCGTTGATCAGCCCGAAGGTCTTGGCCTTGCTGGCGATGGCGTTGTACTTCTGGGCCAGCGACACCTTCTCGGTCGCTGTGGTGACGATGGGCAGGAACTGCTCGCCCATCGGGGTGCGGGTGCGTTCGGCAAAGAAGTCGGTGACCGAGGTTTCGCCGCCCCGCAGGATCTGGGTGGCGTCTTGCACCGACATCGACTTCACCGCGTTCACCAGCAGCGGCTTGGCGGCAGGCACGGCCTGCTCGGCGGCGCGGTTCATCGCGGTTTCCAGCGCGTCGATCTTGGCGCCCTGTCCGAACGTGCGCAGCAGCTTGGCGCCTTGGTTCAGCCAGTCCGGCAGCGCGATGCGCACCAGCGGATTGTTCAGGAATCCACCATCGCGCCCGAGCAGACTCACCGCCGAACCCGCCCCTCGCTCCAGTGCCGCCCGCAAGCCTTGCGTTGCATCGAGTTCGCTCAGCGCCCAGCCGGGCAGTGCGGCGGTG